>JARYMC010000039.1 GCA_029907305.1 Candidatus Thermoplasmatota archaeon | reverse complement strand
TTATCTTACATCCCATCCACATATCACCAAAGAAGGTGATACAATTTATAATATTTTAATTATGCTAGGACACTAGGCATGAAATATACAAAAAAGAAAATAATCCATTTACAACAGAGGTTTAATTTTAAATTTTTGTAGGTATCTCATATTTTTTGCAGTATAAATTCACAGATTTTGCTATCCTATTTATATAGATTTGATTTGGTGCATAATTGTCTATGTAAATATCAATATATTTTGTGAATAAACTAGGATAAAATTTTTTTATAATTTCTATGAAAATGTTTTTTTGGTCACCTTTTAGTTCCAGATGTTTATGTAAAACGTATTTTGCGTCGTGTTTTTTTGCAGTTTTTATTATTTCTTCTATCTCGTTTTCGTTTATATATGGTATTATTGGTATTATCGCTATTCCTGTTTTTATGCCTTTTTCAGATAGTTGTTTGACGGTTTTTAGTCTCTCATCTGGTGATGGTACTTTTTTTTCGAATATCCGCGAGGTTTTTTTGTCTAGTGTTATTATTGTTATTGTTACCGTTGAATCCGTTTTTGTTAATAGGTCTATGTCTCTTAGTATTAGGTTGGATTTTGTTATGATATGGCAAGGGTAGTTGTTTTGTTTTATTGTCTCTAATAACTCTCTGGTTATTTTGTGTTTTTCTTCTGCTTTCTGATAAGCATCAGATACTGAGCCTATTATTATAGTGCCTTTTCTAATCGTTTTAATTTCTTTTTCAAGTTGTTTTACAGCGTTGGCTTTTACATATATGGTTTTATCATAAGATGAGTCACAATAGTTGCATCCGAATTCGCAGTTTTGGTATGGATCTAGTGTATATTTTCCTTTGAATAGTTTGTCTTTTTTTGTTATTTTATTTAAAAGTGTTGTGCATTGTATGTTTTTGTATTCCATGTTTTTACATTTCCTCTGGTGCTTCTATGCCTAGTAGGTTTAAGCCGTTTTTTAGTACAGTTTTTGTTGCTTTTACTAGTGTTAATCTTGCTTTTCTTTTTTGTTTGTCTGGTTCTGGTAGTACTGGGCAGTCTCTGTAGAATTGGTTGAATTGTGATGCTAGGTCGAATAGGTATGCTGCTATTAGGTGTGGTCTGTAGCCTGTGCATGCTTCTTCTACAGCTAGGGGGTATTTTGCTAGTTTTTTTATCAACTGTGTTTCTGCTGGGTGTTTTAGTAGTTGTGCGTCGAATTTTTCTGTTTTTTCTTTTGTTTTTGATAGTATGCTTGATGCGCGTGCGTGTGAATATTGTATGAATGGTGCTGCGTTTCCTTCGAAGTTTAATGCTTCTTCCCATTTGAATACTATGTCTTTTTCTGGTTGTACTTTTATTATGTTGTATCTTAGTGCTCCTATTCCTACCATGTTTGCTATTGTTTTCATTTGTTTTTCTGTGAGTTCTCCTATTCTTCTTTTTTTTACTTCTTGGTATGCTCTTTCTATTGATTCGTCTATTAGGTCATCTAGGTATACGACTCTTCCTCGTCTTGTTGACATTTTTCCTTCTGGTAGTGAGACGAATGCGTAGAATATTACTTTTGGTATTATTTTTGCTTCTAGTAGTTTTAGTGCTATTTCTACTTGTTTTGATTCTAGTTTGTGGTCTTCGCCTAGTATGTTTATTAGTATGTCTGCTTGTTTTGCTTTCCATAGATGGTATGCTATGTCTCTGGTTGCGTATAGTGTTGTGCCATCGTTTCTTGTGAAAAAGAATTTGGTGTTACGCCCCTGTATACCAAATGGTTCTAGGTCGAGGTAGTACGCCCCGTTTTCTTCGTTGCAGTAACTTGTTTTTTTTAGTTTTTCTACTACCATGTCAACGCTTTTATCTTTTACGAAATCTGATTCAGGGATGAATTTGTCTATGGTTATGTTTATTTTTTTTAGGCTCTGTTTTATACCCTCTAGGACTGGTGTGTATGCTTTTTTTACTAGTTGTATGGTTTTGTTGTCGCCGTTTTCGCTTTTTCTAACTATTTCGCTTATCTCCTCTGATATTTTCTGGTTTTCCTCCATTAGTTTGAAGGCTGTTTGGTAGAATCCAACGTTTTTGTGGTCAGGTTTATCGTATTCTGGTTTTGGTACCATGTCTTGTTTTAGGTTGTTTACACACCACGTTAGTATCGCTACTTGTTTTCCTAAGTCGTCTAGGTAGAATTGTGATTCTACGTTGTAGCCATTGGCTTTGAATATTCTTACTAGTGTGTCTCCTATTATCGGGTTTCTTGCTCTGCCTACATGCAGTGGTCCATTTGGGTTTGCTGATGTGTGCTCTATTATTACTTTCTTGCTTTTTTTGTCCATTGTACCATATTTTTCTTTGTTTTCTATGATAAGTTTAAGTGTAGAGTTGATGAGTTGTTTGTTGTCTATGTAGAAGTTTACGTAGCCGTTTTTTGCTTCGGTTTTTTCTATCCACCTGGTTTTTTTTATTTTGTTTAAAATGTTTTCTGCTATTTCTTTTGGTGGTTTTTTAACTATAGGTGCTAGAGGGAAACATGGGAAAGCAAAATCACCCATGTTTTCTTCAGGTGGTGTTTCTAGTTTTATTTCATATTTTATGTTTAATTCTGATAGAACGTTTTCTAAAGTGGTTATGATTTCTTTTTTTGCCTCATCCAAAGGGTATTTCATGTTTATGGAGTATAGTTATATTGTTTAAAGGTTTTTGGTAAAATTTGAAAAAAAGAGAGTATGGTCTCTCAAAAACTACGTTCATCTAAAGTATAAAAACAAAAGCTTTTGTATTATCAATAATATACACCAAAGTTAGCAAATTTTAAGATTGTTCTCCTTTAAAAATAATATATCTGAGAAGTATTAATATGGTTTACACAGATTATGAGGATACTGGTTTTTTTTTGTTCAAAAATGTTCAAAAATCAGCACCTATGCCCCCCAGTTTTTTTTGTTCAAAACCTAGTACCTACCCATCCCTTCCATATCAAACATCTCTGTAGCCTATTCTTTGTTCAATATATAAGCAATATAATGTGTCCTAATACTTTAATAAAAAAATGCTAACACAGTTTTTAACCAGTTTTTAAAGAAAAGTATAAGTCCTAATAAACTATTCCAGCTATCTAAAGAAGGTGTAGTGGAGAGTGAGAGATTTGACAAAGGATGACAACATCCATATAAAACTTGAGATAAATAAGGATAAAAACACCAACCAGCTTATTATCACCACCCGTTTCGACCCGAGTGCATCTAATTTTCTAAAAGACGAATACGGATACATATGGATACCAACACCAGAAGAAATAAAATTCATGAACGACGCATTTGAACTAATACCCACAGAAAAAACCAAGGCGATTCCACAAGAAAAAAAGGTTACTAAAACTGTAGAAAAAATAGAAGAAAAAGTACAAACATACAAGCCGCAGGTAAAACCAGAAGAAACTTCTCCTTTTGAAAGAAAACCTGTTGCTTACACAGAAAAAAAAGAGGAGGAAACAGTGTTTGAGGTAACAGGTGAAGCAACTGAAGAAAACCCCAATAAACCAACTAAAGAACAACAGGGTAATAGTGTTATTGTTAAAGCAGATGAAAAAGCTATAGAGAGAGCACTTAAGAAAGATATTGATGAAGATGATTCTATAAGAGAAGTTGATGAACAAACAATTATAGACAAGGTTCTGAGTCAGAAAAAGAAGGGTAAGTGGAGTAGACCAGCGAAGTAAAAAAAAATCTTTAGATTATACCAAGTTTTTTACCTAGTCTCTCAAATGTTTCTAGAGCGAAATCAAGGTCTTTTTTTGTGAGACCAGCATTCATCATCACTCTTATCCGCGCTTTGTCTCTTGCAACCATTGGGAACACTATGGGTAATGCAAATATTCCTTCTTCAAACAACATGTTGCTAAGCTCTTTTGCTTTACCTGATTCACCCACTATAACTGGTGTTATAGGTGTCTCGCTCTGGCCTGTGTCAAAACCCATTGAGTTCAACTCTTTTTTGAAATACCTGGTGTTGTCCCATAGTTTTTTTACATGCTCAGGTTCGGTTTCAAGCACATCTATAGCAGCAAGCTGTGCACCAGCTACAGCTGGTGGGTGAGAACCACTAAGCAGCCATGTACGGGATTTGTTGTAAGCAAAGTTGATGATATCCTGGCTACCAGCTATTAGGCCGCCAACAACACCATAGGCTTTACTAAAAGTACCCATCTCAACATCGATTTTTCCTTCTATGTTGAAATGTGCACCTATGCCTCGTCCATCAGGGCCTATTACGCCCTCACCATGTGCGTCATCAACATATGTCATAGCACCGTACTCATCAGCTAGTTTAACAATCTTGTCCATGGGTGCTATGTCACCATCCATGCTGAACACGCCATCAGTTATTATCAGGATTCTCCTATATTTTTTGTCAGCCTCTTTTAAAACTTTTTCAAGCTCACCCATGTCACGGTGTTTGTAGACAGCGCGATCAGCCTTCGCAAGACGTACACCATCAATTATACTACCATGGTTAAGCTCATCGCTAATGATTATGTCCCCCTCACCAACAAGCTGTGGTATAAGACCAGCGTTTGCAGCAAAACCAGTCTGATAAACAAGAGCAGCCTCTGTGTGTTTGAATTTAGCAAGCCTTTTTTCTACTTCAACATGAAGCTTCATGGTACCAGCTATGGCACGAACAGAGCCTGAGCCTGCACCATATTTTTTAGCGGCATCAACAGCTGCCTTAATAAGACGAGGGTGGTTACTAAGATTTAGATAGTTGTTGGAACAAAGCATCAAAACCTTTTTGCCATCAACAACCGCATGGGGCGTAGATGCGCTCTCTAATACACGCAGCTTCCAATCAAGGTTCTTTTTAACAAGATCATCATATTCCTCTTTTAGAAAAGCTGTTGGATTCCGCTTCATAAGATAGTTTCCCCCTTTTAACATATAAGATACCAAATCTTGGGGGAAGGAATCGAGGAACAATATTAAAAGTTATTGGTTTGTATATGAACAACCCTGCTGAGACGATAACCTATAACAACCATCATGAACTCTTTCTCAGCAAAAATACGATCTAAAACCTTATCACCTGTGTCAACCCTTATAAAAGGGGTGGAGACAAGCTTAGACGGGGTGGAAACCACTATAATATTATCTAAACCAATTTTCTGGATAACACGGGGGCTAAGCTGAAGGTTACCACGACCAAGGATAAAACCCTGAGCCCCAATAGGGCTTAAAACAACCTTAGCCTTAGGATATCTCCCTAAAAGATCAAGGATACCTTTTTCATTAAGATCCTTGGCAACAGTTTTTTTGTCATAAACAGCATCAATGCCAAGAAGGGTGTTATCTAAACCTATTTTACGAGCAATATAATCAATGGTGCCACCAGAGCCCATCAAAAAAAGATGATCCCTGTATTTGTTCATCTCATCAAGAACATGCTCAGCAAGCTCATCCTTAACCTCGTCATCAGAAACAGACTCAAAAACAGTTTTACCAACCTGAACATAAGTAGGCTCAACTATACCCTTGGCAACACCAAACAACTTTATCTTCCACTCACCTTTACGATAAAGCTCCTCATCAAGATCCATAACATCAACATCACCAATAGTAAGGTTTTTGTTTATGAACTCATGAAGCATCTTAGCAACAGCACGAGTGTTAACACCAAAAACACCAGAGTGCATCTTAACACCAGCAGGTATACCAAGAACAGGAACCTTTTTGTCAACAACACTGAAAATATCCCTCATGGTACCATCCCCACCGCAGAAAACAACAAGATCAACGTTTTTTTCTAAAAAAACCTCACAAGCTTTCTTTGTATCAGTAGAGGTTGTGTTAACACCAGCTGAGCTATAAACAACCTCAACATTTTTCATACCAACATTTTTTAGTTCATCAAAACCCATAGAACCAGAACAAGTAAACCAACAAACAACATCTTTTTCTGTAGAATATTTTGATAAAAATTCCTTCAACGTTTCCTCTGCTTTACCGGGGGCAACTGGTTTAGCACCAAGACTAACTGCCTTATCTAAAACACCATCTGTACCCTTGAGACCTACCCGCCCACCCATACCAGCAATAGGGTTAACCACAAAACCAATTTTCAGAACCATTTCCATCAAATAAAAAAAACAAAACACTGTATTTAAACACTATAGTTCATCCAAAAGAAATTTGATAAAATAAAAATAGGGAGGATCGGCTGGCGAAAAAAAAAGAAGAGGCCAGCTTTTCCTAAAAAAACTAAGTTATCTGCTTATTTCTTTTTTAGATAGGGAAGACCAGTCCTTTTGTTTACACCAACTGTGTAACCATTTGGTAAATCACAGGGTCTACCACTTTTTGGTGTTCTTTTGCTGAAGAAATAAATTGTTTGGTTTCTCCCACCCTTCAGTTTTACCTCCCTTGTGTAGAGAGTCCATCCTTGATGCATATACGCCATAAATTCTACCTCCAAAGAATAGGATACCCATAGGGGCATTTAAATTTTTCTTTATTTTCTTCCTGTTTTTAGTCGCGTATACCTTTTTCGTTAACAGAGAAAACAGCTTCGCCTTCAGGCAGATGTGGTGAATCAATCAAACGAGCAATCCTCTTAGGCCCCTTGCTTTTACGCAAATATATCCTGTATGTAGCGGTATGACCAACAATATGACCACCTACTGGTCTCGTTGGGTCACCAAAGAAAGCATCAGGTTTAGCAGCCACCTGGTTTGTGACACAGATCACACCATTATTAAGGTCACCCCATCTTAGAAGATCATGCATATGCCTATTGATTTTCTGCTGCCTATCAGCGAGTGTTCCTCTTCCAACAAACTCAGCACGGAAATGCGCAGTAAGAGAATCAACAACAAGTAGACGACCAGGTATCTCCCTAGAAAGCTCAGAAACCTTCTCCACTAGAAGCATCTGATGGCTAGAGTTATATGCACGTGCAACATGAATTTTACTAAGGGCCTCATCAGGATCCAGCTCATATGCCTCAGCCATCTGAACTATGCGCTCAGGCCTAAAAGTATTCTCTGTATCTATAAAAAAAGCATGACCATTAAGCCCACCTTTCTCCGGTGGCAGCTGTACTGTTACACATAGCTGGTGAGCAATCTGTGTCTTGGATGAACCAAACTCACCAAAAAGCTCTGTTATAGCCTGGGTCTCAAAACCACCACCCATGAGCTCATCCAAGGTCTTAGAACCAGAGGTAAGGTGACCAATTTTTGCTCTTCTCTCAAGCAGAGCAACACCAGTCTCAAATCTACCAACATCAGCCTCTTTCCTAGCTTTTAATATTATTTTAGCTGCTGTTTGTTCACCTATTTCAGCTGCATCAGCAAGCTCCTTAGGGGAAGCCACAGCTATACTCATAAAATCAACATAACCTGCTTCACGCAGTTTCTCAGCAGTAGCAGGACCCACACCAGGTAAATCCTCAATTTTATCTTTCTCCATGAAAACCCCTAAACACCAGTAAGAAATTTACCTTTATAAAATTGTGGTATAGGATATTTAAACTATTCCCCCCATTCCTAGTAAGCAAGAACATATGGAAAACAAATACTACCCATGGGGCGGTGATTTCACAGCATGCAAAAACGATAGTTGCGTAGCAGTAGTTTTACTACAAATAGACTACACACCACCACATGATGTAGCTATATATGGTCCATTAAAAACAGAAAACATAGGCATAGAAAAAATCGTTGCAAACCTCATCTCCAACCCATACATAAGATACCTCGTGGTTTGCGGCGATGACATAAGAGGACACCGCTCAGGTTCATCACTCATAGCACTACATAAACATGGAGTTGACGAAAAAAACAGGATTATAAACGCACCAGGTGCAATACCATACATAGAAAACCTAAAAACAGAGGCCATAAAAAGATTCCAAGCACAAATAGAAATAATTGATATGATAGGCATAAAAGACAAAAAAACCATAGACACAACGATAAAAGAAAAATTAGCTAAAACACCAGGCTGTTTTGGGGAACCATACATAGCAATAAGAATCAAACCAGAAACAACAAAGATAGATGACAAAAGAGCATTACATGCCAGAATAATATTAAACTATACTGGCAGGGTTAAAAAAAGAGGAGGATAAAAAAACATGTTTTCTTTCACCAAAAAACAAGAAATTTTTGAGATATCAGGAATAAAAATAGGTGGGCAACCCGGGGAACAACCAACGGTTCTATTCGGCGGTGTTTTCTTCAAAGGCATACCAGATTACAAAAAAGCAGAAAAAAACATAAAAAAAATGCTGGACCTAAGCAAAAAAACAGGAAACCCATGTGTACCAGATTTTTTTATTAAAAAAGAGGGGGATGTAGAAAAAATCATTGATTTTATCGAACATGTATTACCAAAGAATCAACCTTTTTCCGTGGATATAATAGAACCAAACATAAAAATAAAAGTTCTAGAGTATTTAGACAAAAAAAATCTTCTTCACAGAATGATATACAACTCGATACACATAGGTATAACAGAAAAAGAGAGAAAAACATTGAAACAACACACCCCAAATATGGCGATCATCGTAGCCTTCAACCCTAAGGATAAATCACCAGATGGGAAAATAGAAGTGTTAGAAAACGGTGCGCATCTAACAGACAAGGGTTTACTCGCAATAGCAGATGAAGTAGGAATCAAAAAAATACTCATCGACACAGCAGCGCTAGCACCAGGTGACTACAGTGGCGCAGCTATATCAGCTATACCTGTTATAAAAGAGGAATATGGTCTACCAACTGGTTGCGCTATACATAATGTTGTCGAAAAATCAACATGGTTAAACAAATATTTTGAAACAGCTAAAAAAACAGTTGATGCCTCATCAAACATTAACATAGTACTTTTTGGTGGAGACTACGCTATATTTGGGCCGATAGAAAACTCAGATGTTGTTTTCCCAACTATAGCATGGCAGGACATACTTGTTTCTGAGTATACTGAGAACTATTTTGGTGTAAAACCCGCTGACTCGCATCCACGGAGGAAGTTTTTTTAATGGAAAAAATCAAAACAAGCGTAGTTGGATCATACCCAGTAAAAATCGATACCATGGACATTATGATGAATTATTTTAACCAAAAAGAAAACAAAACTTGGAACAAATACATAAAAAACGCTGTAGATGATATGAATAGAGCAGGGATAGATATTTTATCTGATGGACAGACAAGAGACCCGTTTATACAGCTTTTTGCTAGGAGGCTAAAAGGCTGCAGGATCAGAGACCGGGTGGAAGTAATCGATAAAATACAATATGATGGTCCTATAACAGTTGATGACCAAAAATATGTTAGAACCATTATACCAAAAAATAGGATGCTCAAAGGTGTTATAACGGGGCCTTTTACATTAAGTAAATCATGCATAAATATTCATTATAAAGACGAAAAAACAATGGCTTTTGATTTCGCATACGCTCTTAAACAAGAAGCAGAAAAACTTGAGAAACACGTTGACATGATTAGTATAGATGAACCTTTTTTTTCAAACGAGATGCCAGACTATGGGAAGGAATTAATTGGTGTAATAACAGAGAAAATACGTTGCCCCACTATTCTTCATGCATGTGGTGACGTATCAGAAGTTATACCTGATTTGTTGGATATGCCTGTGGATATATTATCACATGAGTTCAAAGCCTCGCCACATCTACTAAATGAATTCAGAGAATACTCTTTCTCTAAAAAATTATGTCTGGGTTCTGTACGATCAGACAACCAGATGGTTGAGAGTGTGGAAGAAATAGTAAAACATATTAGAAAAGCTGTTGATATATTTGGAGAAAAAATCGTGCAAGTATCACCAGACTGTGGCCAAAGATTGTTGCCGAGAGAAAGTGCCTATGAGAAGCTTAGGAATCTTGTTAAAGCAGGTGAGATAATAAATGGTGGATAGAGAGATACCGTTAATAACAGCGAAAAAAACATCACAAAAAGATGTAAAACTAGACCCAGGTGGGTTTTTTGTTATAACAGTTCTAAGAAAAAATAAAACAATTCAGGTGGAGTATTACTCTAATGTTTATAGAGGAAAAAAAATTGTCTCAGGTAAACTTGAGAAGGTTTTTGTTGGAGATAAAGCAAACGCACTCTGTGATACAATTGTGAAAAACGTGCCGAGTTTACTACCTGAGCATTACGCTTATCTCGGTAGGGAGCTGCAGAGGGCGCAGTATGCCCTTGAAAAAAGCAAGGGATACATCCAGGATGGTTGCTAGATTCTACGTATAATGCTCCTACCGTTTACGTGCTCCTCTTTTTTACCGTTTTTTTCTCTTACATCAACCTCATCTATCTCTATGGAGTCACCTTTTTTGAAACATCTTATCTCTTTTACTTTTTCATCCCAAACAGTTAGTGTTCTGATAGTGTTTTTTTCTTTTATTTTTATTTTTGTAACAAAACCTATTTCACCGTTATCCCTAAAAAAAGTTCGCGTAGGCTCAACATCAACGAGCATTCCTCTCAAAACTTTTTTATCAGAAGATTTTTTATTATTTATCTCAGACACTTGTTCTGGTTCTATCTCCAAAAAACCCCATCTACCAACGTTTAATTCCAAGCAGTTGAAACCATCTTTAACATAACCGTTTACTACCTTAACGTTTGTACCTTTTTTGATAACCTTGTTTTTTAGTAACTCTACATCCTTGTTCCACAAAACCAGTTTACATGTACCAGTTTCATCAGATAACTCAAGGTTTACTACCATACCATTAGAACCATTTTTTCTCTTGAAATTCCTTGATTCACTAATCTTTGTTATTTTACCGAACACTGTGCATTCAGTATCTGATTTTAAATCTGATATTTTACATATGTTTTGTTTGTTTCTACCTAGTTCATCTACAATCAACAAAGCTGCTGCATCTTCATCTAATAGGTCATCGTATTCTTTTCTAATTTTTTTTATTTCTTTTTCAAAATCATTTTTTGTTTTTAGATCTTTTACAACCTCATATAACTGGTCTTTATTTTTATGCATCCAAAAATGTGAATGCATCCCTGCTTCTTTAAACCTACTATTTAAGTAACTATTATAATAGATTATATTATATTACACAATTTAATAGATAATATTAGGTTTTTTTTGGCTCATGTCCCTAAATCATCGGACAAAACGACTCACATAAGTCATCTTTCTCCTTGAATCATGATCTGAGGAATCCTTCATGCTGTTCATATCTGGTAGTCCGATAATTCGTGGAGAAGAGCCTTTTTTTATTTGTTGAAGAAGTGTTTTAGTATCTGGGATACACGTGGAAATCTCTCTAAAAATCTAAACACAGCATATCTCCTTGGCATACTTACTGACAAAGCCTCTGACCATTCACTCTCAGCACCATAAACATCTTTAGCCTTAGCCTTAACATTATACGTGCCCTTAGTAGTCCACTTGTGAGATGCATTAGCAGTTGCACCAGCAACATATGGTCCCAGCCAACCACTATTAGAGCCATCACCCCAATCAAACCAATACCAGATTTGATCACCATCGGGGTCTGTTGTTGATGATGTGTACGTGTATGTTGTTCCAACTTTACCTTTGGCTGGTCCGCTTGGTTTAACTGGTTTATTTGGTGGGCTGTTTATAGGACATATAACTACTGCTTGTTCTACTAGGGTGTAATCACAGTCTGCAGCATAATCTTTTATCCACCATTTGTAGTCATAACCTGGAACAGGACATCCTATGCCTACCTCGTAAATATCATGTGATACATATTGTGGGTCGTTGTGCTTTGTGTAATCCTGAGTAGGGTTTTGTATATCCCAGCATGGGTCGCTAAATGCTATCATAAGTTCTTGTGAGTTGACCCCTGCGCATGTGACATAGTGTCCACCAATCCTTGTACTCTGGGGGTTGTAGTATTCAGTTATGAAAGTCCAGTCGAATGACCCGACACCAGGTGTTGGGCTACCATCTAACCATCCCTGCCCATTTGGGTAAGCAATAGGACTGTTAAAAAGGAACCATTCATAATGGAATTCGTCTGGTGTTTGCAATTCTCTGACATCAAAATAATATGTGTTTTCTGGCGTCAAAGGTATGTATGGATCAAAATGGAATTGTATCCACATCGGAGATTGTAAAAGACCTGGGTTCAAAGTAGAAGTACCAATAGGAGATCCCTGAGGCGCATTATAAACATTGATTTGTACATCACATGGTGGGCCATTACTAACAAGGAAGATTTGTATAACATCAAGTCTGTTTATGCTAGGTACAAAACTTTGATAATCCCACCAAGTCGCTATATTTAGATTATCATTGTAATTAAACAATGGTTGCTGTTGATCAGGGATTTTATTCCCAAGTATAACGTCATAGTAGCCCATCAACAATATAACATCTTGGCTTCTCTCAATTTCTCCTTCTATAAAACTAAAAGTTGGTTTATTGTACGTGTTTTCCTGGAATTTATTAGATAATCCATAATCATGAAGCCAGTCGTCTATACCACTTTGCATATCATTAATATAGGTTGTACCCTTTGAGGCATTGGGACAAAATTGGAAAATCAATTTTTTAAAACAATAACATAGGCACGCTTGCCGATATACTTTTTTGGCGCATCCACTTT
>JARYMC010000038.1 GCA_029907305.1 Candidatus Thermoplasmatota archaeon | reverse complement strand
GTATCTGAAAACCTTTTTGTTGTAGGACCAAAAAAAGGTTTTGTTATAGAAGCAGATGCTTTTCATTACAAGATAAAAGAATTAGACAATGACATAATTGTTATGTCAAACTACCCAAAAGAGCTTTGGAAAAACCAGGTTCACAAATGTTTACCTATTGCTCCTTCTTTTGATACCACCAAAGAGAAATATGTTAGAAAAGGAAGAGTAATCAGACTGAGTTCTCTATATGGAATAAAAATTGTTGATATCGGCGAAAACTGGGTTATTGCACGGCAAGTACCATTTCTGAGAATAAACTATGGAAAAATAATGATCGCTGGTAAACCAACTCAGATAAACCTGGGGGAGCGAAAAACAATAGGGGATTTCAGCGTAGAATTATTAGACATAAATAAGAACAAGGCGAAGATAAAGCTGTGTTACAAGTTTAAAGCATGGGAAGACAAGATGATGGAACACATACAACAAAAATATGGAAGTATCACAGTTAGAGACATGATAAATTGGTCTAGACTGCATAAGGATGATCTAGATGGTTTACGCCCAATGTGCGAAGACTCATACAAATACGAGGCTGTTGCCATATACAAAATCCCAAGGGAAAACTACCAAATATTTAGTGAAGGATGGTTCTCGCCTAACCACGCATGTTCCTCTATATATGTTCCATTTCACATATCAAACACAGATATCTACGACCCATATGAAAAAGGTGAAGCAGCACAACTATCCTTAGAGTTACTAACATTATATGGACATAATAACCTGTCTAACAGTTTTGAAAAAACAGAAGAGGTTTTCCTAAATGAAATGAACGTTGTTTATGATATAGCTAATACTTTTTCATCTAAACAAGATGTAAACTTATTATCTGACTTTTTAACATCTGTTGATCTTGGTATGCAAAGACAGGCTTATCTAACAGAAGAGATATGGCTAGAAATAGGTAAAAATACTGACCAGAAATATAAACAAGATTTAGTCGATATAATTGATAAAATATGGGAGAAAAACTACATTATCAGTCTCGATAATATAAGGAATATTCTTGTAAATAACACCAGAATAATTAACAGATGCCCGGTTGTAAAAGATAAAATCGAAGATATAGCATTAGATATTTGTGGTACAAAGATTGATCTAGCTGATTCAATTGGAATAAAAACCTTTCAGCTAAAAGAGAGATACATAGTTGGTAAAAATTTTATAAAACAGGGGGATTACAAAAACGGTTTAAATATTCTTGAAAAGATATACAAAGATTGTGATATGTTGATTAACGGTGAAACACCAATAGAAATTTCTACTAAGAAATCTGAAAAAGGAATCGATTTTTCGCTTTATTTTTTAATTGTTTTTCTTTTTTTAGTTTTGTTAATTTTGTTTTTAAAAATGAGATCTGATTTGGATTAGATACTTAAGGATTAATCAAAAACATTAAAAAAAACGATGGTATTAAACAAAATGGGGTTTTTGTTTGAATTCAGACAGAAATATAGTGGTGATAGGTTGCGGGGCTGCGGGTGGTACTGCTGCTCAGTTTGCACGTAAAACCGATAGAAAAGCTGTGATCACAGTTTTTGAAAAAGGATCTTATCCACAGTATTCTAAGTGTGGTTTACCGTATACTATATCTGGTGATATACCAAATTTTACCAATTTAATTGAGTTTTCAGAGGAATGGTTCAAAAAAGCAGGTATAACACTTTTTTTGAACACAACTGTAGAGAAAATTGATACTAAAAAACAGGTTGTTGTCGCAAAAAAAGCAGATGCGATATTGGAACAGCCGTATGATTCGTTGATAATAGCTACAGGTGCAAAACCCTGGTTACCCCCTATACGGGATATATATCAAAATGGGAAATTGGTTCAGGGTATACATATTCTTCGTACAATTGATGATGCGAAACAGATTTCATTGTTTGTTAAAAAAGGTAAAAAAGCGGTTATTGTTGGAGCGGGTCTTATAGGTTTGGAGATGGCTGATTGTTTACATAAAAAAGGGATGGATGTAACTATTGTAGAGGCTCTATCTAGTATATTGCCTAATACTCTTGATGGGGATATGAGTGAGCTCGTTTTAAAGAATTTAATTAGCAATGTTACGCTGCATTTGAATTCCTTGGCTGTAAAAGTCGAAAGTAGGGAGGATAAGATAAATAAAGTTGTTGTGAGAAACAATGAAAATGGTGAGGAAAAAAAGATTGATGCAGATCTTTTGATTATAGCTACTGGTTGTAAACCAGATGTTGTGCTAGCTAAAAACGTTGGTTGCACTATAGGTAAAACTGGTGGTATAGTTGTAAATGATAAATCTGAAACTACAGTGAGAAATATTTATGCTGTTGGTGATTGTACTGAATACAAGGATTTTGTTACAAAACAACCTTTGCTTATAGGTCTTGGTAGTATAGGTGTACGTCAGGGTATAGCTGCTGGTGTAAACGCAGCAGGCGGGGACTATAAGTTACCTGATGGTGTTTTGCAGACTTGTACATCAGAGTTTTTTGGTTTGGAGATAGCGGCTGTTGGGCCAATCATGAATCATATACAAAACCAGTCTCTTGTATCAGGTAAATTCAGTGGTTTGTCTCTCCCAGAGTATTATCCTGGTGGTAAACCAATTACCTTGAAGGTTGTTGTAAACCAGGAAGATGGTAAAATACTATCGGCGCAGGCGGTTGGTTATAACGTGGCACAGAGGATTAACACACTGGCATGTGCTATCCTAGCTGGTATGGATATAGAAACTTTTAGGAAGCTTGAAACAGCTTATGCTCCTCCTATTGCTCCGACACTTGACGCTGTCACACTTGTATGTGATATCGTTTCTCTAAAACTTGCTCGTAGAAAATGATATGATGAAGATTTTACATGTTGCTGATACGCATCTTGGCTATTCAGCCTATCGCCGTGTAAACGAGGAAGGATTAAATCAACGTGAGGTTGACACATATGATGCTTTTGAGCAGTTTATCGACTATGCTCTTAAATCAAAACCGGATTTAATCATTCATGCTGGTGACTTATTCGACTCTGTTAGGCCAACGAACAGGGCTATAACCTTTGCTATACATCAGATATTGCGTTTATCAAAACGAGAGATACCATTTGTTGTAATAGCTGGTAACCACGAGCACCCGAAGCTAAGGGAAACAGGCCATATTTTTAGCATACTAGACCACATCGAAAATGTTTACCCTGTTTACAACTCATGTTATGAGATAATACCCTTTGAGATAAACAACGAAAAAATAGTTATTCATGCTATGCCTCAAACTGTCACAAAAAATGAGTTCGAAGATAATCTAAAAAAAATTAAAACAGACAAATCATCAGACTACAACATCCTTGTTGCACACGGTGGTGTTAAAGGTATAAAAGAATTCAGCATGAACGAGTTCAACGAGCTTATAATACCAACACAATACTTGAAAAAAGATTTTGATTACATAGCACTTGGCCATTACCATAAATATGTTAAACTCTCTGAAAATACTTTTTATTCAGGCTCAACTGAGCGTTTTACTTTTTCTGATGCAGGCGAAAAAAAAGGTTTCATAGAAATAGAGCTCGGTAGTGGGAAAAACAAAAATAATTTCATTTCCTTAAAAAACAGGCCGATGATAAACTTGGAGCCAATTGACTGCTCGAATATAACCCTGGATCAAGTGATGAACAAGATAAAAAAAACAATCAAAGAAATAGAGCCATCTGGTAAGATTTTTCGTATAATACTAGAAAATATACCATCACATGTTTACAGAGGAATTGATTTTAGTACTATCCGGGAAATAAGTAGCGAAGCGGTTCATTATGAAATCAAAGCAAATGTAATTAAAGAGGGGGAATCCAAAGCAGTTGAAACATCGAAGATAGATGCTCTTACAAATGAATTTGAACTATTTCTAAGGAAACAAAATATAGAGGATAAAGAAGCGTTACTGAAACTTGGTTTGGATTACATCCAAAAAATAGAATCCAGAGAAGAGAAAAAATGATTCTAAAAACCCTGACTCTGATAAATTATAGAAAATTCAAATATTCTACCTTGGAATTCCCAGATGGGATAATTGGGGTTATGGGGTTAAACGGTGTGGGAAAATCAACAATTTTTGAGGCAATCGCCTGGGCGCTATATGGTCCAAATGCTGCAAGGACATCAGTGGATCAAATCAAAAGAGAAAACGCAGCAGACTCAGACCCATGTAGAGTTGAACTGGAATTTATTTTTGAAGACGATAGATATCGGGTAGTACGTGAGATGTCAGGTAAGAGTTTATCTGCCTCAGCATCTGTCCTTGTAAATGATAAACTTGCAGCTAGTGGCGCAGAAACAGTAAGCAAATACATACAGAAAAAACTAGGGATGGACTTCAAATCATTTTTCACATCCATATTTGCTAAACAAAAAGAGTTGAATGTTTTATCTATGATGAATGCTAGTGAAAGACGACCTCTCATATTAAGGATGCTGGGTATTGATGAGTTAGACGAGGTTGTGAAACAGATAAGGAATGATAAGAGAAATAAAGACACGTTGATAGAGAAACTTAGTCAAGATATCACAGATGAAAAAACCGGAAAAAGCAAAATAGAGATATATGGAAACGAAATCAAAGAGTTAAACAAGAAAAAAGAATCTTTAGATGAATCGATAACAAAAACCAAAGCAGAAATACAGGTTTTAAAAAAAGAAGTAGAAGCCTTGGAAAAAAATTGTGTTTCCAACAAAAAGGAATACGAGAAAATAAACCAGTTAAAAGAAAAATTAACTGAGAAAAAAACTTTATTTGAAAACAAAAAAAAGCTGGAGTTGGAAATTAAAAATTTAAGATCCAAGATAACAGAGAGACAAAAACTTTTAGAACTGCAGCGTAAAAAAACAAAGAGTTTTGATAAACTAGACACTGATATGGAAAACGTTGAAAAAAAACTAGGAGTGTTGGAAGAAGAGTTAGAAAAAATAGTTAAAAAAATCGAGCAAGAAAAAACCCTCATAGAAAACATCAGAGAAACTGTATCTGAGATAGAAAACAAGAAAAAAAACATAGTTAAATTAGGACCTGATGCAAAATGTCCAACCTGTGACCGGGTTTTGGGTAAACAACACAACAAACTTTTAGAAAAATATGATAAAGAAAAAAAAGAAAAAGAGGGTAAAATAAGACTCCTTTTAGAAAACATTAAAACTGATTTAGAGAAAAAAGATAAATTGTCTCGTGAGAAACAGGCTTTGGAGAAGAAACGTAATTATTTACAGACCAGGTTTAGAGATAAAGAAAGATTAGATGCTACGATTGAAAACATTTTATCAGAGATAGAAAGAGAAAGAAAAGAAATAGAAAACAAAGAATTACAACTTAAGAAAATCGGTGTGGTAGATTTTGTTCCATTGGAATATGAATCTGTTAAAAATCAGGTTAACGATTTTTATAAAAGATATCAAACCTCCTTGGATTTACTAGCTGAGAAAAAAGATGCATTTGTGAACTCGAGGATTGAATTAGAAAAAAAAGAGGGAGATAAAAACCTTATCAACCAGAAAATAAAAAACCATCAGGATAAAATATCTGAGCTTGGGGTGTTAAAAGATAGGATAAAAGATGAAAAGAAAAACGCACAACAACTTGGCATGCTTAGTGATATTATGTTTTCTTTTAGAACCCATTTGATATCTAGAATACGACCCACGTTGTCATCCTATGCATCTGATTATTTTGAACGTCTCACAGATGGAAAATATCGTGAGATCGAGTTGGATGAGGATTATAATATAATGATTTATGATGATGGCAACTTATATGGTATACAGCGTTTTTCTGGTGGTGAAGAGGATTTAGCTAACCTCTGTTTACGTTTGGCTATATCTGAGGTTATAACAGAGCGTGCAGGTGGTGCATTTAACTTCATAATATTGGATGAGATATTTGGTTCTCAGGATATGATAAGACGGCAGAATATAATGAAGGCGCTGAACGGTTTGTCATCTAAGTTCAGACAGATTTTTCTTGTTACACATATTGATGATGTGAAGAATTATGTTGAGAATGTTATTTATGTTAATGAAAATGAGGATGGAGTTAGCAGTATAAAGATAGAATAAAAAAGTTTTTTTGTGTTCAATCGCGTTTTATTTACGCATCAGCTTAGAAGGGGGTGTGTCTTTTTGTTCTGCGCATAAAACCAGGTACACATCCCCTTTATGATAAGGATATTTTAGCTGATGTTTGACGGGGTCTTTGATAATTATAATTATATGTAAAATATAATATATAAATTTTATAGAACAAACATCCTATGACAAAAAGCTCATATATAAACTTTATAGAACAAATTTCCTAACTTTTTCGATTTCTTTTATATTTAATTCAGGTGAATGATTTACTACATTTTCGATCATATTATCAAAAAAAACATTCGCTGTATCTAACAAACAGGTTAGATACTTCCTCTTGGTTTTTTAGTTTATATTTTATTTCATTACCATTTGGAATACCTTCGATAATATCTGTAGAAAGTAGTTTCTTTAAATGAAAAGATATCGTGGTCGGATGTTTTTTCAAATTCTTACTAATTTTTATTTGAGACGAGTTAGGGTGTAGAAACAGGTATACAAGAATCTTATATGGAACATCCTGTCTAAGGAAATGAACTATTTTTTTGTCTATGTCATTGAGGTTATTTGCAATATAATATCTTACGTATCTTCCATTTGGTGCTGCTACTAAAAAACCTTTTTTAATTAGATGGTTTAAGTGATAATTCATTGTACTTTTAGGTATTTTCATTTTTCTACAAAGTTCGTTAAGGTGTAGACCAGGGTATTTAAGGATATAATTATAGATGTCCTTTCTTTTTTTAAGTTCTAATTCTTCTACCCATTCTGTGTTATTCGTTAAATTCACCCCTTCGTATACTATATTATTCTGTTACTGTAAGTATATAAAAAATATGACATATTTAACCTAAAATTATAAATTTTAACACAATATTATAAATATTAACAAAAATTAGAATTTTTCATTAAAAATATAAAATTTGTAACATAAATGACGAATTTTAAATATATAAAAATCAATATACTAACCATGAAAAACATAGTAGGAGAAGTCTGGAAAATACTAGACAAAAACCCATCTATAAGAAGAGACCTAGCATTAGGAATAATAAACAACAGAGCACTAGCCAAATACATAATAAAAGAACACAAACTAAATGCAACACTAGACGCAGTAATAAGCGCAATACGGCGCTACGAAATAGGCAGACATGATGATGTATTCGTAATTGCACAAAAACTACTATGCCAAACCGTCAGCCTATCAACAAGAAATGGATTAGCCGAGGTATCTCTAATCAAAGATAACGAAGTTCAACAACTACTACCAGAAATATTCGAAATCATACAGTTTGTAAGAGGAGAAACCCTAAGAATAATACAAGCAACAGAATCAATAAGACTATTAATTGACGAAAAAAACCTAGATAAAATAAAAGAAATATTCCCAAGAAACAAAATAATCAAAATTGATAGAGACATAGCAGAGATAAACATACGTATGCACCCAGACATGAGAACAACATACGGTATTCTAGCAGTAATAGCAAACGAACTCGCACTAAACGGTATCAGTATTATGGAAATAATGAGCTGTTTCCCAGAAATGCTAATATTCGTCGAAGAAAAAAACATACTAAAGGCTTATCAAGTGTTACATCAACTATGCTACCCTACAATATAATTCATATAAAAAATGAAAAATAAAAAAATAAGATACGTTTTATTTTCTAAACAATCTTCTTTTTGGTTTCTCTTCTTCTTTAACAGGTGTTGTCATCGGAGTATTTGTTTTCTCTGTTTTTTTCTCACTATCTACAAAACATGGTGGTGACATAGAAAACAATCGATCAAATATATCTTTATTACTGTTATACCAGTCCTGCCAGCTTTTAACCTCGTTTTTAAGGTTTTTACACTCTTTCTCAGTTTCCTCATAAAGATGGTATAGTTTTGTTAACCTTTCTTTTTCTTTCTCATACTGGTTTGATATGTCCTCAAATTTAGTCTTATAGTTCGCGTAACCCTCATATTCTTTAAGTTTTTCTAACTGTTTTTGCAGGTTATCTATTGTTTTGTCTTTGTTAGTTACATCCTCTTTTAGAATACGCATCTCTTTTTCTGCTGAACTAAGTTTTTCACTGTATTCATCGCATTTTAACTTGTACTCATCAAATTTCTTTATCTTATTTTCATTCTCATGTAACTTCTCTGTTAATGTGTTTATCCTAGCATTTAGATCCTGTTCTAATTGTTTTTTAGAGAGCTCAATGTTTTTTATTTTCTCTTCATAATCAGCTAGTTTCTTCTCTGTACTTGATAACTCTTCTTCCTGGTTTTTGTATGCATCCCACAGTTTGATTAAACGTTCTTTCTCTTTTTCAAGTTCTTCGCTGTATCTTCTCGCCCCTTCGACCGCTTCTTCTTTTTTTCTCTCCATTTCTGAAATTCTGTCCTCAAAACTTTGGAGTACGCTTGTGATACCATCTAGTTTTTCCACATCTAGCATGCTTTGAATTTTTGATAAATTTTCAGTATATTTAGAAAACGAATTTTTTATAACATCTATCTCCTCAGCAACCTGACGTAATCTATCCTTTAAGGAATCTATATTCTCCATTTCATCCATCCTCTTACTCTCTCTAACCACAATCATCACAACCTCCCAAATTAAATTAATTTTCAGGGTAAAAAGGAATAAACTTGTTGATATATAAGTATTGTCATTTAATTAATTGAACGACGGGCAGATATTTCACAGATTAACAGATTTTTTTAATTTTTTATAAGTAGAACCATCAGATTGTTTTCTTCTTCTTTTTAAAAATATACTACCATTAAACTAATAAACCTCTTATACATATCTTTATTTAACATTTGATCAATTACTAGGAGGAAGAATGGGATGGGATTGCTCGAAAAAATTAGTTTAGCCTCGATTCTTCAAAGAATTTTTGGTAAAAAACATGCAAGAATCGGCATTTATGGTCCACCAAATGTTGGAAAAACAACCCTTGCTAACCGTATCCTCCGTGATTGGACCGGTGATATCATGGGTGCTGTCTCTGAGATACCTCATGAGACCCGTAGAGCTAAATGGAAAAAGAATGTGAAAATAGAGAATGGAAACTCTTCTCTGATGATGGACATTGTTGATACACCTGGTATAGCCACTAAAGTAGATTATAAAGAATTCATGAACGTATATGGTTTAACTAAGGAAGAAGCAAAACAGAGGGCTAAAGAAGCAACTGAGGGAGTTATTGAATCTATAAAATGGCTTGAGGACATAGATGGTGTCATACTTGTTATGGATTCCACCCAGGATCCTTTCACCCAAGTAAACGTTACCGTTCTCGGTAACCTAGAAGCCCGTAATCTACCTGTTCTTATAGCTGCTAACAAGATAGATGCTGAGGATGCAAGCCCCGCGACACTAAAATCCGCTTTCCCGCAACACCCTGTTGTACCAATTAGTGCTCTAACAGGTTATAATGCAGAGGCTCTGTATAGTACTATGATAACCCATTTTAGTAAAAGAAGGAAAAGGAGGAGGTAGGTCTATGACGAAAAAGGACAAAGGAATATCTGTCACCCTTGTATCACGCCAAAAACTTGATGGTTTATCCCCCTCAGAAAAACTTAAGTTTATAATTAACGAGGTTAGAAGTGGGAAAATACTGGTTCTTGAACAAGGTCTCACACCAATTGAACAGGCTAAACTGATAGAACATACTATGAAAGAAATCAAGGAGGATACATTTATTGGTATTGAGATGGATGGTTATGGTGAAGAAAAACCATCTTTTATTCAGAGGGTTTTTGGAATTGTTAAAAAACAGCGTATGACTGTTATCGGTCCTGCTAATCTTCTAAAAACCGTTCACAAGGATAGTGATATGATTGAGACCATGATTATACCTGGTAGAGGTGTATAATAGAGGATGCCTCATCAATGTCTTAAATGCGGGCTTGTTTTCGAAGAAGGTTCCTCCCAGCTTTTGAAAGGATGCTCCAGTTGCGGTGGTAACAGGTTTTTTTTCACAAAAGAGCCTTTAAATGAAGAAGAAAGAAATAATATACTTCAGAAGATGGATGGAGAACTTGATTCCGCTCTAGCTAAGATACTGTGTGATGAAAAAGGTCGTTTTATCGACAAAGAAAGTAGATGGGTTGTTATAAAACAAAAAGACATCCAAGCATTACAGCATAAAACCTCAGAAAAAGATGAACCAAAGATAAAAGAAAAAACAGTTTTTATTGATGATAATCTCAGAAGAAAGTTACTAGAGAAAATCGAATCAGAAGTAGATGAAATACATAATAAACCTGAAACAATTGACATCGAACAATCTGGTAGTTACAACATAGACCTCAAAGGTTTACTCGAGGAAGAACCCATCATAATACAGAAAGATGGTTCTTACACAATTCATCTACCATCTGTTTTTAAAATGTTAGATAAAAACAAGAAGTAGATGGGGGGAGTAAAAACCCTGTTTTTATAGGTTTAGTCTTCTATGTAGTTTTACTACTGCTTCTACTGCATCTTTAGCTTTATCGATACGGTCCTGTGCTTGTAACCTTGTCATACCAGGTCCACTGATCCCGAGTCCAACTGGTTTCTCGTACTCAACTGCTAGGTCAGCTATTTTTCTTGTCGCATGTTGTATCACTATATCATCATGCTCAGTTTCTCCTTCTATCACTGCGCCTAGTGCGACTACGCCATCCACATCTTTCCTCTTTAGCATCATTTTTATTGGAAGTCCCATGTCATAGACCCCTGGTACTTTCACTATATGTGTTATCTCTGCTCCTAGGAACTGTGCATGTTCTTTTGCTCGTTCCAGCATCATCATAGTTATATCATAGTTAAACTCTGAGACAACAGCACCTAATCTTATTTTTCTTTCTTTATCCATCTTTTTTTTACCTCCTTTTTTAGTTTCTTAATGGCCCTGCATCCTCAAACCCTTCTCTTAGGCCTTTTCCAGTGTTTTTTGTAAGCCTCTGAGGATGGAACAACAAATTTAATGTGTTTAATGCATGTTCACGTGCCCTTTTATCTGCAAGCCATGCCAGTTCTTTTTCGTCCTTTGCTTCGTCTTCATATACAAAAACTTCTATTATGTGTTTGTTGCACATCAGCTGCGTCTGCATAAGCCCTAGGCTTGCCTCATGGGCGCACTGTTTATCAATTGGTTTAGAACCAGGCATACCAAACGCCATAACAATGTCACAGCCTTGTTCCTCAAACAGTTTTTTACAGGCAACAGGGAGATCCTTTATACCTGGTACTGTGTATCTTATTATCTTAAAACCTGTATCATTTGATTTTAATTCATTTATAGCAGATTTAGCCATATCATACCTGGCAAATGTAGTGTCAGCAATACCTATCTTTTTCATTTTCCCTCTATCTTCTCCATACTTTTTTGGAACTCGTAGGCTGAGATGATTTTACCTATGATTCTTCTTGTACCATCTAAATCATCCATGCCCTCGTATTTTGGTAGCCTTACTACCTTTGCATTCAATTTTCTTTTTTTAAGCTCCTGCTCAATACTTTTTTCATCATGGATCTGATCATACCCAAGTGCTATTATATCTGGTTTAACCTCTTTTACAACCTCGTACATGTCGTCTTCATGACCTAGCATCGCCTCATCTACCATCCTTAGTTCTTTAATCAAGTTTAACCTCATCTCCTCTGGTGTCACAGGCTCATGTTTAAGTTTCCTCACAGTTGAGTCACGTGCTACAATAACAACTAGTTTGTCACCAAGTTTTTTTGCTTCTCTAAGATAATATATGTGTCCCATGTGAAGTAGATCAAAAGTTCCGGTTGCCATTACTTTGACCATTTCTTCCACGCTTGTAATATGTCTTTTCCCTCTAAAAACTCGAGGTTGTATTTATCTGCGTATTGCTTTGCTTCATTTTTAGATAAAGCTTTACCGTCATCAGCCATCATTTCACAGCCGCTTCCCACAGGCGTAAGTCCACCCATTTTTAAAAGCGAAACTATTAACTCCGTATGACCTGTTCTTTCAGACAACAGGTTCTTTGCTGCTACACATATTGGTACATGGCCTGGTGATCTGAACTCTCTTCCAAACATCTTGGTTGCAACACCATCATCAACGTTTTTTATCTTTTTTGCTAGCTCAGCGAAACTTTTCATTGTTAAACTACGATCTATATCTGTTATACCTGTGAATGTTTTTCTATGATTAATGTATAATGAAAAAGATGATTTTGTATCATAAGGTATGTCGTTAGGAACAAGTTCTTTTAAAACAGGATATTTGTTGTTTATATCAGAGTACATATCAGCTAGATATGGGAGTTTTAACTTACTTGCTATATCATTTGAAATCATTAGAAAAATAAGCCCGCCTCCGTCTTTTCTCATCGTTTTTATTGCTTCAGGTGTTACAAACTCTGAGGCCATAACTAGGTCTGTTTCCCCTTCTCTGCTTTCATTGTCATAAACTAGGATAAATTTGCCTTTCTGTAGTTCAAGTAGAGCTCTCTCTAATTTTTTTATAGGTTCACCCATATAGAAATTTACCCCACTAAAATAAATATTGGGTTGTTACCCAAAAATGAGTTAAGTTGTTTTTCTTTTCTTCTGAGAAGCCAGATATCTAGTAACATAACCAGCTATACTATTCCTCAACAACTTACTATTAACGTCGCTTAACTCAGCAACCTTCTCTTTGTTATGCTGAAAATCATCAGCAACAAACTGATCAGGATACGTTTTCACAAGCTGAATAGCCACATTTTTTATGAAAGTCTGTCTTATATTACCCAGTTTATCACCCTTAAACCAACTTAACGTAAGAGGCTGGAATAATTATTTTATATAAAAGCATATCTATTATCAAGGCTTCATCCCGAAATAAATAATTAAAGAAAAAAACATTCATTTTTTTCCTATTAGATGGGATGTGCCAAGAAAA
>JARYMC010000037.1 GCA_029907305.1 Candidatus Thermoplasmatota archaeon | reverse complement strand
AAGAGGAAAACTCTCTGTATCCAGGTAAGATAAACAAAACAATTGTTTGACCATCAGAAACACCAAGATGTCTTTTGGGTTTGCCGGTGGTCTTCCCACAGTGTTCGGAGGACGAACTAGGTAAGGATTTGGTTTACTATGCAAGAGTCGTTTCAACCTAATAATACAACGGGTATACTTCCACTTCCTCTGTCCTTTGTATCTCCTCCAAAACCCCCTTCTTATATCTTTTATACTTACGTCTACTATACTTGCTTTTCTTCTTATTTTTCATTTCTTTTGCATCCCATCCTGCTACCATGGAACGGGATGGACGCCATCGTGATATTTTTAAAGTAGTTGCATAATTACAAAACGAGAGACATCCATCTCGTTCAGGTATGCAAAAAAACGATATGGATTCTCTCCCTAAAAACCTAATTTACGGGCAACACTGGACTGACCAAAATGTTTAAATACTGCAATTACATTAACAATTGTTAATAATGGGGTTGTAGGTGGTAAAAAACCAAAAAATTGAGAGGTGAAAAACTACATATCTCAGATTAACAAAGAAAG
This sequence comes from Candidatus Thermoplasmatota archaeon, assembly GCA_029907305.1. Lineage (NCBI taxonomy): Archaea > Methanobacteriati > Thermoplasmatota > Thermoplasmatota archaeon. The sequence continues at coordinate 12,530 of JARYMC010000037.1, read as the reverse complement.
TGGAGAAGTAGAATCTTCTTAGTGGAGATATAAAAATTATTTTTTTTATATATCCCATCCTTTCCTCCTCTCCTCACCAACCTAGATGTCTCTACTAGATGATTTTACCTTCTCCACCAATCCTTTTTTAAACCAGACCACATTCCAAAAAAAAAAACAACAAACTGATAACCATGCAAAAACTTGTAGAAGAAATAAAATCATTAAAAAACAGCGAAATAGGAAAAACCATAAACAATAGGATAAACGAGTTTAAAGAACTAAACAAAAAATCAGATGAAGAAATTTTCAAAGAACTATGCTTCTGTATATTAACAGCAAACTATAACGCTGAAAAAACCATAAAAATACAAAACGAAATCGGCGAATGTTTTTTAAAAGACCCTGAAGAAACATTAGCAAAAAAACTTAGGGAATATGGTCATAGATACCCAGATACAAGAGCAAAATACATAAAAGAATCATGCAAATCAAAAGACCTGTTAATGAAAGCTATAAAAACAAATAATGGTAACAATTTAAGAGATTGGATTGTAAATAACATTAAAGGTCTCGGATACAAAGAGGCTAGCCATTTCCTTAGGAATATAGGTTTCGATGATTTTGCTATAATAGATTTTCATATAATAGATATACTAGTAAAATATAACCTTATAACTAAACCAAAAACTCTTACGAGGAGAAAATACTTGGAAATTGAGAATATACTAAAAACGCTCGGTGAAAAAACAGATACGACATTAGCTGAACTAGATTTGTATTTATGGTATCTGGAAACAGGGAAAATATTGAAATAAATTTTAATCAAGGTTTGTTAAAATGAGTGAGGACAAAATCGATCCGATTTGTGGGATGAAAGGAACTATACCTGCTCATGGATATTATTTTTGTTCTAATCATTGCATAGAGAAATACGAAAAAGAACACAACATTCAATCAGGAAAATCTTGTCCATCATGTTCTGTTCCTGCTAAAAAATGGTACAAAGAAAGATTCTACATCATGAGTATTATTGTTATTGTCCTCGCGGTGGTTACTTACGTAGTTCCTATATTTAACCCATTTTTTTATGCGCTTAAAGACTATTTTTTGATGATATGGTGGGCTGTTTTAATCGGTTTTCTAGTTGGTGGCATTATAGATTATTTTATCCCCAGGCAATACATAGAGAAATATCTTTCTCGTCATCGTAAAAGAACAGTTATTTACTCTGTGGTTTTTGGTTTTTTTATGAGTGCGTGCTCTCATGGTATCTTAGCTATTGCTATTGAGCTTTATAAAAAAGGGGCGAATACTTCTTCAGTTGTTGCATTTCTACTTGCCTCCCCATGGGCGAACCTACCGATCACCATTCTCCTTTTTGGTTTCTTTGGTTGGAAAGCTCTCTTAATAGTTATGTCTGCTTTAGTTATTGCTGTTATTACTGGTTTGATTTACCAGATACTCGAGCGAAAAGGGATGGTTGAATGTAAACAATGTGTGCATGGTGAAGATAAACCTGTTTTAAATGATTTTTCTATTATTCAAGATGTTAAAAAGAGATGGAAAAACTTCAAATTTACTGGCTATAACATGAGTGAGGCTGCAAAGGGAATATTGCGAGGATCATGGGCTCTTGTTAAGATGGTTATGTGGTGGCTTCTTATTGGAATGCTTATGGCTGCATTTGTGAGAGCCTTGGTTAACACCGGCGTTCTTACCCATGAGATGTTCATGATGTATATGGGGCCATCGTTACTCGGGCTTCTTGTTACTTTGTTCTTTGCTACTATCATCGAAGTTTGCTCAGAAGGTAGCTCACCTCTTGCTTTTGAAATTTATAATCAAACCCATGCATTTGGTAACAGCGTTACTTTCCTGATGGCAGGAGTATCTACAGATGTGACTGAAATAGGGCTTCTATGGAGTAATGTTGGGCGTAAAGCAGCGATTTGGCTACCAATTATAACAGTACCACAAGTGCTTTTGGTTGGTTATCTGTTTAATATACTTTTATAGATCATCATCTTTTTTCATCCCAACTGCTATAAGATAACCCTTTGCCCGTTCAGCATATTTATATTGATTAACTTTTTCCCAGAATTTCTTTGTGTGATTTGGATGCAAAATATGCGCAAGCTCATGAATAATCACATAGTCTTGTACCCATCTTGGCATCTTAGCTAGGCGATCAGATATCCTAATTGACTTTGTTGCAGATGTACAACTACCAAAACGAGTGTTTTGATTTGTGACAAACCTGATAGAAAAATCAAGGGAGCCATTAAAATACAACTTGTTTAACTCCTGAGCGCGTTTAAATAAATCCATGTCATTCAATTGTTTTCTCTTTTTATGTCGCTCACCCCATTTAATCATCTTTTCTATCCATTTTTTCTCTTCATGCTTGGTCATACCACTTGGTAAATATATCAGAAGTTTTTCTTTAACAAATTTTGCTTGGATCGTATTTTTCCTTCTTTTACTACGTATTATCTCTACATCATCCATAATTATAACTGCAATATGTTTTCTGTTTAAATCATTTAAGCGTTTTTTGAATAAAAATGTGGCAAATCTAATTTATCTATTAACTTTTTTTGAAATTTCATTTTTTAGATTTTAGAAAAATATTGCCCAAAGTTAGAAAACATGCTGTTACTTACGTAGAAGCCCTAGCGAAGTTAGTTCCTTTGATAGTTTGTCTACCGCTATTGTTATCTCTTCTATCTTTCTTGCACCCGCGCAGACTATTTTACCAGAGCCAAACAAGAGCATTGCTACCCTTGGTTCCTTTATACGATATACTAGTCCTGGGAACTGTTCTGGTTCATACTCGACGTTTTCTAAACCAAGTGCTACAGCTACCTCACTAAGGTTCAGTTCTCCCCCTACATCAGATGTGGCTACAATATTTTGGATTACAATCTCAGGGTTTTTGTACACTTTTATGCCTATGTTTTCTAGTTTCTCTGCTATTATTTTCACCGTAGTTTTTACATCCTCTATAGTTTTTGCACCAGTACAATTAGCAGCACCACTTCTAAAAAGAAGAGTTGCTGTTTTAGGTTTATCTAGGCGGTATACAAGCCCTGGGAACTGTTCTGGTTCATATTCAGCTTCTTCTAATGATTGTGCTATAACATCTAGATCCAATTTCTCTGCAAATGTTGTAGATGCTACAATATTTTGTACTTTTATTTCTATCATATTTAGTATCACTTTCCATTGTATAATCTTGTGCCACGGTCTAATCAGGTGGCATAACCAGGAATACGTAATATATTATAATAGTTCTCTTATGTGATTTTAGCATAAAATGTCCTTTAGGTTAAGGGTTTTTTTATTATGTTTTATCTGGTTTATTTTACCTAAAGGTTTTTTAGAACCATATTGTATCAGGGGTATGGTGATTTTGTGGATTTCGAGTTGACAGATCAGCAGAAGATGTTTCAGAAGACTATACATGAGTTTGCTGAAAAGGAAATCAAGCCACTTGCTTCTAAAATCGATAAGGAAGAGTATTTTTCTTGGGATCTTATCAAAAAGATGGGTAAGATGGGTCTTATGGGTATGACTGTTCCTAAGAAGTATGGTGGCGCTGGTATAGATCGTGTTAGTTATATGATTGCTCTTGAGGAAATTTCACGTGTTTGTGGTTCTACTGGTATAACTGTTGAGGCTCATAACTCGCTTGGTGTTGGTCATATATATGAGAAGGGTACTGAGGAGCAGCGTAAAAAATATTTACCTAATCTTTTGAATGGTAAAGCTGTTGCTGCTTGGGCATTGACTGAGCCTAATGCTGGTTCTGATGCTGCTTCGATTCAAACCACGGCTGTTCTTGATGGTGACGAGTGGGTGTTGAATGGTACTAAACAGTTTATCACGAGTGGTGATATAGCTGCGGTTGTTACTGTTATGGCTAAGACAGATAAAACCAAAGGTGCAAAAGGTATTAGTGCGTTCATCGTTGAAAAAGGTACACCTGGTTTTAGGGCAGGTCAGATTGAGGATAAGCTTGGTCTTCGTGGTAGTAGAACTGCTGAGCTTATTTTTGAGGATTGTCGTATACCAAAGGAGAATCTTCTTGGTGAGAAGGATATGGGTTTTATTGGTGCTATGAATATTCTTGATCGTGGTAGGACTGCTATTGGTGCAATGGCGGTTGGTATAGCTAGGGGTGCGCTTGAGGAGAGTATTGAGTACGCTAAACAACGTGAGCAATTTGGTAAACCTATTGGGAAAAATCAGGCTATACAGTGGATGATAGCTGATATGGCTACAGAAATCGATGCTGCTCGTCTTCTTGTTTACCGTGCTGCTTACCTTGAGGATCATAATAAACCATTTAGCAAAGAGGCTGCGATGGCTAAATTATTTGCTTCTGAGATTGCTATGCGTGCTACAAGAAATGCTATTCAGATACATGGTGGCTATGGTTATATGCGGGATCGTCCACTTGAAAGGTTCTATAGGGATGTTAAACTCTGTCAGATAGGTGAGGGTACTTCTGAAGTACAAAGAATGGTTATCGCAAGGCGACTAGGTTTATAATAAAATCATATATTAGTCTGATAGATATCTGTTACAAGTATTTCGGGGAGAATTTAGTATGAATGTTAAAGAGGCTATAGTTAAGAGAAGGGCATATAGGTCTTTAGAACCAGTTGAAATCAGCATAGATTTGATAAAAGATCTTGCGGAGTGTGCGCAACTTACCGCTTCTTGTTTTAATAATCAACCATGGCATATGTTTTTGTTTACGATAAAGAGGTTTTAAAAAAGATGCATAAGCATTGTCTCAGGGTAATGAATGGGCGAGAAAAGGATCTATGATTATTGTTGTTCTTGGTAGAAGAGAAGATGATTGTATAATTAGGGATAGGGTTTATTACCAGTTTGATATTGGTATGGCTACTAGTGCAATGATTCTTAGGGCAGCTGAGCTTGGTTTTGTTGCTCATCCTATTGCTGGTTATAGTCCTAAAAAGACTAGGGAGATTCTTGGTATACCTGATAATGTTGATGTTATTGCTCTTGTTATTTTTGGTAGGCGTTCTGATAAGATTGATCCTATTCTTTCTGATAAGCAGGTTGAGGCTGAAAAAGAGAGACCTACTAGGAAGAAGATAGATGAATTTGTATATCTAAATAGATATATCGAAAGAGGGGGGTTAAAAAAATGATAAAATTCGAGCATGTAAAAGGAAAAAACAAAGGCAAAATTTTACTCTACGCTCTAAGCACGTGTATCTGGTGTAAGAAGACAAAAGAATTCCTAGATAAACTTGGGGTTGATTACCAATACATATATGTTGATTTACTAGATGAAGACGACAAAGACAAAGCAATGGAAGATATCAAAAAATGGAACCCATCATGTTCTTTTCCAACAATGGTATTCAACAACAAAAAATGTATAGTGGGATACAAAGAAGATGAAATCAAAGAGGTACTTGGGTTATGAGCGATGAAGTGGATGCTTTTTACGAAAAACTAGATAAAGATGCTAAATCCGCTGGTTACCACCTAAACCCAGATATAGATTTTACAAAAGCACTGATAAAAGGTCTTCTTACAAACGAAAAAAGATACGGTTATCAAGCATGCCCTTGCAGGCTTGCGACCGGTAAAAAATCTGATGATCTTGACATAATATGCCCATGTGATTACCGTGACTCTGATTTAGATGAATACGGGACTTGTTACTGTGGTTTGTATGTCTCTAAAGATGTTGTTGATGGAAAAAAACAGTTTGGTTCAATTCCTGAGCGAAGACCACCTAAAGAGAAGAGAGGTAAGATGGAACAAAAAAAGACAGGAAATGTTTTTACTAATTTGTCTAAACCAGTTTGGAGATGCAAAGTCTGCGGATACCTATGCGCTAGAGATGAACCACCTGAAGTTTGTCCTATCTGCAAAGTGACGAAAGACCGGTTTGAGAGATTTATGTAGAGATTATTTAACCTGCGCGTCCTTCGTCACATGCATCTTCATCCATCATAGGCCTAGCATGTTCAGCGTGCGCAGGTTGTAAACAAACTTCCAAAGGAAGTTTTTTCATTGGTTTACCGCAACACATCGGATTTTTTTTAACTGATATTTTGGTTGTTTTTCCACAGATTTCGCATTTATATGTATCTTCTTTTTTCATTTGATAAACCTCTTCTTTTACATTCTGAATACACCAGGTTTCCAGTCTGGTATAGGTGCGTTTAAAGACGCAGAAATACCTAATCCTAAAACTAATCTTGTGTCAACAGGATCGATGACACCATCATCCCATATACGAGCGGTACTATAGTATGGGTTTCCCTCATGTTCATATTTTTTCAGGATGGGTTCTGTTATCTCTTTTTCTTCTTTCTCAGTCATCTCTTTTCCTTTTCGCCAGAGTTGGTCACGTTTAACAGTTAACAAAACATTAGCTGCTTGTTCACCACCCATGACACTTATGCGTGCGTTTGGCCACATCCAGAGTTGACGTGGCCCATATGCTCTACCGCACATACCGTAGTTACCAGCGCCAAAAGAACCGCCGATGATGACAGTGAATTTTGGTACTTGTGCGCATGTAACAGCTGTAACCATTTTCGCTCCGTCTTTTGCTATGCCACCTGCCTCATATTTTTTGCCGACCATGAAACCAGTTATATTCTGTAGAAAAACTAATGGTATTTTACGTTGACAACATAATTCTATAAAATGTGTTCCCTTTAGAGCAGATTCTGAAAACAGCACACCATTGTTTGCTAGTATACCAACTGGGTAACCCATTATACGTGCGAAACCACAAACCAATGTTTCACCATAAAGGGCTTTGAACTCATGGAACTTAGAACCATCAACGATCCTAGCTATGATCTCACGTACCTCAAAAGGTTTACGTAAATCCCTGGGTATAATACCATATATCTCTTTTATATCATAGAGTGGTTCCTCAGGTTTTGTTACATCAAGGAATGTTTTCTCAGGTCGGTTAAGGTTTTCAACAATATTCCTGGTTATATGAATAGCCTCTAGGTCATCATTGGCATAATGGTCTGTTACGCCACTCTGTTTACAATGTACGTCTGCACCACCTAGTTCCTCAGCGGTAACCTCCTCACCAGTAGCAGCCTTCACCAATGGTGGTCCACCGAGGAAGATGGTACCTGTTCCTTTTACGATCACGGTCTCATCAGACATAGCAGGAACATAAGCCCCACCAGCTGTACAAGAACCCATGACAACAGCTATCTGTGGTATTTGCATTGAAGACATCTTAGCCTGGTTGTAAAAAATTCTACCAAAATGTTCACGATCCGGGAACACTTCGTCTTGCATTGGTAGAAAAGCTCCACCGGAGTCAACAAGATATATACATGGTAGGTTGTTCTCCATTGCTATCTCCTGCGCACGCAGATGCTTCTTGACAGTCATAGGATAATAAGTGCCACCAGTAACAGTTGCATCATTAGCAACAATAACAACCTCACGACCATGAACAATACCAATACCAGTAACAATACCAGCACAAGGTGAATTGTTATCATACATGTCAAAAGCAGCAAGCGGGTTAAACTCCATAAAAGGAGTATCAGGGTCAAGGAGAGCCTCTATACGCTCCCGCACAAGCATCTTATTACGAGACTTATGGAGCTTTATCTTCTCTTCTCCACCACCCTTAGAAACCATAGCGATTTTTTGTTTAAGATCTTTAACAAGTTTCTCATAATGAGCAAAATTTTCTTTGTACTCTTTACTTCCAGTATCAACCCTACTTTCTATAACATCCATAAAAAAAATCAATCCCCCTTACCAGTTTTTACAAGATCAACAGTTGTCTGACCTATCTCAATCTGATCATTCTCTTTGAAATTAACTTTTTTGACCTTACCATCGTATGGTGCTCGTATGAGGTACTCCATCTTCATAGCCTCAATAACCATAATTACATCACCGGCTTTAACCTTGTCACCATTTTTTACTTTCACGCTAACAACCTTACCAGATATAGGCGAGTTTATATCACCCTCTTCTTTCTTCTTTGTTTTTTTACTACCAGTTAGCTCAATTTTTTTGACATTGAAAACATCACCGTCTACAAAAACAAACTTGTCTTTTTCACTCTCAGTTATCACACTTTTTATAATACGATCGCCGAGTTTTATTTTCAATGCACCAGGTTTAACCTCCTCAGCCTGAACAGTATACTCTGTGTTATCATACATTATGAAATAATGATCTCCTCTCCGCTCAACCACCACGTTGTAAACATGATTGTTATGCTCATAATTAATGAACATTATACACCAGCCCCCATCCTCCATCTACCAACATGTTTCCATGGGGAGTGTGGATCAGCTTCTTTGAACCTAACATACTCCTCTCTCTTAGAATGCATAGCATCATAAACAGCTAATGATATAACAGCATCAACTGGTAAACCTTTCTTTGCGATAGTCCAATCCTTGAAATAGTTGTCAATAAAATGGGTTGTTATATTACCTTTTTTAAACTCCTTATGCTCTAAAACTTTTTTCAAAAAAGGTATATTTGTGGTAACACCTAGCACCACATAGTTAGAGAGAGCCCTTATCATCTTATTGATACTATCTTTTCTGTTTTCACTACAAACCACTAGTTTAGCAAGCAATGGATCATAATAAGGTGTGATCTTCATACCAGTCTCGATACCACTGTCGTTCCTAACATTAGGTATGTTTGGTACATCAACTTTCTCTAGGTTGCCAACACTTGGTAGGAAACCATTTGATGGGTCCTCAGCATATATACGGCATTCTATTGCATGTCCACGCTGACTAAGATCCTTTTGTTTTAGTGTAAGCTCTTGACCATCAGCGATACGAAGCTGCCATTTAACCAAATCTATACCAGTGGTCATCTCAGTAATAGGATGCTCAACCTGCAAACGAGTGTTCATCTCCATGAAATAAAAATTCAGGTTACCATCTATCATAAACTCAACGGTACCAGCGTTTGTGTAACCAACCGCCTCAGCAGCCTTAACAGCAGCTTTACCCATTTTTTCACGAAGCTGAGGTGTCATAACAGGTGATGGAGTCTCCTCAATAATCTTCTGATGTCTACGCTGTATGGAACATTCTCTCTCAAACAAATGTATAACGTTACCATGTTCATCAGCTAATACCTGGAACTCAATATGTCTAGGTTTATCCAAGTATTTTTCCAAGAAGACTGTGTCGTTACCAAAAGCAGATTTAGATTCGCGTTTAGCGCTCTCAATAGCTTGTTCTAGTTTTTCTTCGGAATGTACTATCCTCATACCTTTGCCGCCACCACCAGCAGCAGCTTTGACCAAAAGGGGAAAACCGATTTTTTTTCCCTCTTTAACTAATGTAGTATTATCCTGTTTCAGACCATGGTAACCAGGTATAACAGGCACACCTGCTTTTTCCATGATTTTCTTCGCAGCTATCTTATCACCCATCATAGCAATAACCTTTGCAGATGGGCCAATAAACTTTATACCCTTGTCGCTGCAGGCTTGTGGGAAATCAGGGTTCTCAGCTAGGAAACCATAACCTGGGTGAATAGCCTCAGCACCAACAGACTGGGCAGCCTCAATAATCTTGGATATATTCAGATAACTCTCAGACGGCGTAGGATCACCTAGGTTGACTGCTTCATCAGCCAGGTTCACATGGGGCGCATTCGCATCAACATCTGAGTAAACGGCAACAGTTTTAATCCCCATCTCCTGACAACCATGTATCACTCTAACAGCGATCTCACCACGGTTTGCCACAAGAACTTTTTTAAACACCTTGTTTAGCACCCCCATCTAGGTTTTCTTTTCTCCAGAAAAGCGCTTACACCCTCCTGCCCCTCATCTGATACCCTTAGTTCAGCTATTTTTTCAACAGTAAATTTCTTGTAGTTTTTTTCATCCAAATTTTCATAGTTATTTGTAAGTTTTTTGATTTCTTTAACAGCATTTGGCCCAGAGGAACAAACCAGCTCAACATATTTTTTAACAGTCAAATCAAACTCGTTTTCTGGCACAACATAGTCAACTAACCCTATTTCTTTTGCATGGTTAGAATCAAATCTTTCACCTGTTATAAACAGTCGTTTCATGTTAGCAATACCAATGCGTTTCACAACAAATGTTGATATAACAGCTGGTATAAGACCTAGTTTTACTTCACTAAAAGCAAACTTCAGATCAGGTAATGCAACGCTGAGGTCACAAACCGCTATGAGACCTAGTCCTCCACCAAAAGCAGCACCGTTTATACGACCGATAACAGGTTTATCGCAGTTGTAAATAGATTCAAACAGATCTAAGAGTAGTTTACTATCTTTTATGTTCTCTTCTTTTGAATAGCTTATCATGCTTTTCATCCAGTTAAGGTCAGCACCTGAGCAGAAGGATTTGCCGTTACCAGTTAACACAACAGCTCTTACGTTTTCGTCATTGTTTAGTTCTTTAAAAATTAGTGTGAGTTCTTTCATCAGCTGCTCGTTCATAGCATTGTGAACATCAGGTCTGTTAAGAGCAACAGTAACAACATTTTTTTCTCTTCGTGTTTCTATGGTGTTGTATTTCACTTTGCTCCCCCTTAATTTTAATTGATTGTTGTTTGCGATACTAAGGATTATAAATAAATGTTTCTATAAACATTTCTGTTAATTTATTGTTGGTATAATCCCTGCTATATTCGTCTTGTATAGCAAAGACCGAGCAAAAGTGCAACGGTTTTTGCTGAAGGCAGAAATTGGCGAAGAGTTTTGGTCATCACTTCTTCTGGAAGAATTTTAAGTAAATAATTGGTAAAATACCTATAGTATTCAATATAAAAATGGCGATAAACCATTTCAATTGATTATTTCTTCCAGATTTCCATAAAGCAATGCCTTTCCAAATCAATTCCCAAATAATTAGAGGAATTAACCAAATTAAAGTTGATGTTTCAAGTATCATATTAAACATATAGATTACGATTTATTTAAATAATTTGCAATAATGTAATGCCAAACGACATCGGTAACATCATTGACCAAGGTGTGATAATTGAAAACACTGGTAATCCCTCTGTGCATATGCAACATGAAGGTTACATCTTCTCCTTAAAAAAATGTTACCCATCTGACTTGACATTACAAATAACCAAAAATTGAATATAACGTTCCCAGCATAAAAGAGGTCCTGAGCGTTAGCGTAAGGATTTGGGTGAGTGCCATAAGGCAACAAACCTTTTATGCTGTGTTAGGCGAAGCGGTGGCGTCATTTTTCCTTCAATCTCTCAATTTCTTTTCTGATTTCTTCAATAACCGAGGGGTTATGGATAATCTTCTTTTTCCCTTCCTTTACTGAGATAACATAGAATACCTTACCCCCATATTTGGCAGTAAATTTCTCGTGTGTCTTTTTTTGAAATTTTAATTCGTTGATGATTTGGGTAATGTAAGCATATCCTGCTGGTTTAATTTGAAGCCCAATATATTTCTCCTTCACCTTAATGAAGAAATCAACATTGTATCCTCTATCCCATTCATCTGGGGCCGGTTCCACTTTAACACCTAATGCCTCTTGTAATTGCCCATAAATGGTTTGTATTTCAGACTGATAGCCATCGTAGGTTCTACCAATTACCAAATTGATGATAAAATCAATACAATCCTCCTCTGTTATGCTTTCTATTTCTGCTTGACATACTTCAGTTATCTTTATGTATAGCCTTCTCCCAAGTTCTTCCAAATGCTGTTTGGAGTATACATTTTTATAATAATACTCCTCCCAATCCTTCAAGGACTTAGGGGAACATTTTCTTATCAATTCTGAAACTGGACCAACTTTGTTTTTCTTAGTCAGCCCCCACCTCATATTCGCCTGATTTAATATCCATTCTTTTGCCATTATACTCTCCCCCTATAAGTTAAGAATTTAGATTTGTATTTATAATTTTTTGCAACATCCACATCAGCCAAACCATTTTTAATCAAATGGGCATTTAAAAAAGTCTTATTCCATAAATAAAGATAACAAAGCAAGTTGTTTTTCTCATCGTACTTTGTAGTATCGAACTTTATGAATACCTTTTGTCCACAGGTTTTTTCTCTTAAAAATTGAATAGCCTCTCCATTCTTTTCTGGATTCTCTTTTACCCCCAATAACCTGATTTTCAATCCATTATTTAAAATCAAAATTTCTGGTGAGATTATTTCTTTCACAGTATAATATGTTTCTCTTTCAGAATGAGAATTATCTATTTTAGAGCCAAACCTTAATTTTCTGGGGTCAATCTTTTTATCAAATTTTATAGGATCTTTGAAGATATAAGGTAATCTTTTAATCTCTTCTTTAAAGTCTGTTCTCATATCTTCTTGCTTGATTATCTCAAAACTGGTATTTTGAAAAATAGTACTTTGTTTTAGTCCAAGTTTTTCTTTTATGATAGGTAAAAATTCCTCGTTTATTTCATATCCAACTGAGTTTCTATTCAGGTTCTTAGCCGCCAAAGAGGTAGTTCCACTTCCAAGAAATGGGTCAAGCACAGTATCCCTAACAAAACTGAACA
>JARYMC010000036.1 GCA_029907305.1 Candidatus Thermoplasmatota archaeon | reverse complement strand
ATCAGAGTAAAAATAGCTAGTTGGGGGAGGCTAGAAGAGAACAGTTGTTCCAGTTTTATAATTATGCAAAAGGTCTACTCTTTTTTTACTTTATATAAACTAAAATTTTAAATATTTAAACCACATGTGGGTTATTATGAGGAAAGAAGAGCTACTTGAAATATTATCAGACTGGAATTTCTGGGCAAAAGAAATAGATACAGGAATAAAAAGAGAATATTACCTTAAAGAACTTCTTAAAATACTCACAAAAACCGACCAAATAGTTTGTATTTCAGGGGTAAGACGAAGCGGCAAATCTACAATTATGAGACAGATGGCAAAAGAACTCATTAAAGAAGTAGGTGGAAAAAATACCCTAATAATAAATTTTGAAGATGAACGTTTTACTGAAAGAAATCTTAATACACTGATAGACACGTACAATTGCTATCTTGAAAAAGTAAAACCCACAGGAAAAAAACCTTTCATTTTTTTAGATGAGATACAAAATATCAATGAATGGGAAAGATTCGTAAGAGGTATTCATGAAAGAAAAGAAGCAAAAATCGTAGTATCAGGATCATCATCAAAACTATTAAGTGCAGAACTTGCAACACTATTAACCGGAAGACACATATTATTTAACCTATATCCTCTTTCATTTAAGGAGTTTCTTTTTTTTAAAAATATACCGATAAATTCTGAAATCGACATTGTTTCAAAAAGAACAGAGATTAAAAAATTAATGAGTGAATATTTAGAAATAGGTGGATTTCCAGAAATTGTTCTATCATCTGAAAAGAAAAGAATTATTTTAGGTTATTTTGAAACAATTATCTCTAGGGATATTATAGAAAGGTTTAATATACGGGAGAGAGAAAAAATAAGAACACTTGCGAAATTCTATCTTACTAACATTGCTTCACCGATAACATTTAATAAGATTTCTAGATTTTTGAAATTGCCACTTACTACAGTCGAACGTTTCTCGGATTATCTGGAAACAGCAAATTTGATTTTTTTTGTAAAACGGTTTTCATATTCTTTTAAAGAACAAGAAAAATCATCTAGAAAAGTGTATGCTATTGACAATGGACTATCAAATACTATTGGTTTTCGATTTGCAGAAAACCTTGGGAGAACCATGGAAAATATAGTTGCAACAGAATTAAAAAGAAAACAGACTATGCATCCAGAACTGGAAGTTTATTATTGGAAAGATTATCAACAAAGAGAGGTCGACTTTGTTTTAAAAGAAAGAACACAAGTCAAGCAAGTTATACAAGTTACTTCTAATATTGAAGATATTAATACAAAAGAAAGGGAGCTGAAAAGTTTATTAAAAGCTATGGGTGAGTTTAAATTAAAAAAGGGATTGGTTATAACTGAAGATGTTGAACGTGAAGAAGAGGTCGGTGGAAACAAAATAGTATATATCCCGTTATGGAAATGGTTGTTGGAATAAATATCCTTGACATAATAAACTATAGTAAAACTTGAATAATAAAACCTAAAGTAAAAAAAGTTTTTACCTCAAACTTTATTTTGGATCAACCATTATCGGCCGAAGGTTGGATAAAATTAACCCCAACTATCTGATTTGGTTTAGGTTTTGTACTTCTTGGTGTAACTGGTTTTGAGGAATGTTTCAAATCATTGATTATTGATTTTGAAACAACCTCTGGCCACGTCTTTTTTTAAGAGGTGGTCGTCCACTTATATTATATAAAGGTAAAAAATCTGATGGTTCATATGCATTCACTTACATGTATTTTCCGTATGGTTCTGGAAAATTTGACATTGTCCTCACATGGACATTGTTTGGTGAGTACAAGCAGGAGATATATCATGGTACTGTTAAGGGATTCAAAATCTATAATGAATTTTAAGACTCCCTAAACACTCTTTCGATAGATGAAGATTTATTGAACATTTTTCTATAATTATTACAGCAATTAATGCGAAGACTCTGCTAAAACATCTCTTTCTTTTTTTCGTAGTTATTTCAATACTCTTCATTTTATTTTTTTATTAAAAACTAAAAATCTATATAGAAGATATTATATTATAATATTCAACTTTGAGTGGAGGTATGCGGAGGTATGTGGGGGTGTAAATTATGAAGAAAATAATAGGAGTTTTTATTTGTGTGTTAATAGTTAGCGGTACACTAAATATAATTGTATGTGATACTGCTAGTGCAGACGCTGGTGATATTCTGTTTAGTTTTAATGTTCCAGAGGGATTTTTAGCAAGAGGACTTACTTATTATGGGTCTTATATAGTTGCTGGTGGGCCCACTGAAGATAGTGAAGATTATCAACAAATAATATTCTTTAATCAAAGTGGAAACGTATCTTATAGTTTTAATTTTAATCATCCGGGGGATATAAGGGGTCTCGCTTCTGCTCCTCCTTATATATACATATTAAACTATGAAACAGAACAAACAAAAATATACAAATATTTTTTTTGGGGATCACAGGTGAATTATTTTAGTCTAGATCCAAACAAAGTCAATTATACTGGCGGGTTAACATACGGTGATGGTCATTTATGGTATTCTGAAAGAATAAATTTAGGAAATTACCAATACAGATATAGAATCCATAAAATTACTACAACTGGAAGTTATATTTCTAGTTTTATTGCTTCTAACATTTTAGCCTTTCCAACAACTTCTTATCAGGGATTGGCATATGCTGGTTCGCATTTATGGTTTACATCCCAGTATTCTGCAGTTCAGAAAATTTGGAAATTAAATCTTGACGGGAGTGAAGTTTTTTCATTTGCTAAACCAGATGGTGCAGATGCATCAACCGATTTAGCATGGGATGGAGAGTATTTATGGGTTGGGTCCTTTTTTGGTTTTAAGATAAATAAAATGGATGTAACAGATAACAACCCTCCAAATCAACCTAGTAAGCCGCAAGGTCCAGCGGAACTGGTTATTGGTGCTTCAGGAACATATACTACTAGTGCAACCGATCCGGATGGTGATCAAGTCAAATATAGATTTGATTGGGATGACGGAGAAATTAGTGATTGGACATCTTTTGTTAATTCTGGGATGCCTTCTAGCTTATCTCATTCATGGGCTAATGCCGGTTCTTATGAAATCAGATCGCAGGCAATGGACAGCTATGGCGAAAAAAGTGTATGGTCTGAACCCAAGACAGTAAAAGTAATTGGCGTAAGCGCAGGAGGCCCATATTATGGATTTAAGGATTATTATGTACAGTTTTTTGGTTATAGTTCACAAGGAACACCAATTAGTTGGCATTGGAATTTTGGTGATGGTGCATCATCCAATGAACAAAACCCTAAGCATACTTATTCCCCAACTGGATCGTTACCACACATATATACAGCAACTTTAACTGTAACATTTTCTAATGGAACTACTGCTTCAGATACAGCTTCAGTTGAAATTAAAGATGTCCCAGCATTAGCAAAATTTTTAATATCTGTTTATGGAACATATTCACATTGGGACGGGTCGTGTTTAAGTGCAACTGTACCATTATCTAACATTCAACATATTATAAATCTAGATGGTAGTGTTCCAGGTAACATAAGTATAGGTGATTTTAGTGGCACATATAATTTTGGTATTAATTGGAATGATACGAAAATAGATATAGAACTTTATCCAGCAAATCCTGAAAACGATAAGATGATTTTGTTTAGTGGTGTTGAGCTCAATATAGAAGCTTATAATGTTCTTGGTGCTGGTGGTAGTTTTTCCTGTGGTGCTCAAGGTGATTTTGATGTAAATAGTCTTGATTGGAATTTAATGCTTTATTTAAATGGTCATCTTCAATTCCCGATTCTACGATTGCAGTCATTTGCTGGTCCTATACCTATTTCTGCAGCAGCTGATTTGCATCTCGATGGCGATTTAAAATTTTATCTAAATTCTCCTGATGAATTTGATGACCATGTTTTTGATCAAATGACTGGTTCTTTAAGTGCTGGTGGAAACGCACGTGGTGGTATTGGTTTTACTGGTATCATTAATGCCGGACTTTACGGTGGAATAGATGGTACATGGTCTTTTATAACACCGGAAGATGAAAGTGGTAGCGTATATAACTCATTTATTATAACAATATCTTTCGGAGCTTATGCGGAAATCATATATCTTGGATATTGGGACTGGGAGTGGTATAGTTATAGTTGGCCTAGTACCCGTGGGGCTTCTACCTCAGGAGGTTATCAGTTTATGCCAAGGAATTACGGGACTCCAACATGGATTAACAATGATGAAGGCGTACTTATTGATGATGCATTTCCAGCATCGAATCCATCTATTAGTACAAACTCAAATGGCGATAGAATAATGGTATGGACTCAGGATGATCTTAGTATAGGTGGTTCTGGGGGAGCTAAAGGAGATGGTCTTGAAATATGGTATTCAACTTGGGATAAAACCAATGAGAAATGGAACCAACGATTGCAAGTCACAGATGACAACTATGCTCAATCAAACCCATCTGTAACGCTCTTGGATAATGGGGATGCAATATGTGTATTCAATTGCCTAACAGAATCTGCAGCTGGAAAAACCCTTAATCAAATCTTTAGTGAAAGCGAAATCGGATACTGCTATTTTCATGACGGCACATGGACAACACCTCAACTTATAGGTGCTACAACAAATCGTTTCATGGATTCTTTCCCAGTGATAAAATCCAATGGAAACAAGGCAGTTGTAGTTTGGGTCTGTGATAATGATGCAAATATCTTTACAGCAACAACTAACGACAAGGCGATATATACATCATTCTGGGCTGGAAATGGTTGGTCTGTCCCACGTATTTTAACAAACAAAAATGTTATTAGCGCTCCAGTAAGCTTGGCTTTTAAAAATGGTGAAGCAGCATGTGCTTATACAGTGGATGAAGACGGAGATCTTAACACAGCAAATGACCAAAATATCTACGTAACAACATTTACTGATAATACTAGGAATGACAATACCATTAAAATTACGTCTACTGAAAGAAATGGGCATCCTTCAGTAAGTTATATCGGTGAATCAGGTCCATCTGTATCTTGGGTAACAGAAGTAGATAGTTCTGAAAATCTAAACGCAACCATTTACTACATGGACAACATTAATGCTAGATCTGAAATAGAAGAAGTTGAATCTGGGATCGGAACAGTTTCGTCAGCTCCACTGTTCAGTGGTACTTCAGGTGTAAGAGATGAGATTTTTCCATTAGTTGGATGGAGCGATGGCAATAATATCTGCTTTAAAAGAAGATTTGGTCCTAATGATTGGGAAGCTAGACAAGTTTTACATATTTCTGATAAAAAAATTGGACAAATAGGTTGGGATTATAATGGTAGCGGAGAAGAAGTCTATGCGGTATTCATAGAAAAAGAGGATCTTAATTCTCAAAATGATTGTCAACTTAGAATTGCTGGAAAAGGGCAGCTTCTTACTCCAGATGTACCTGAACCCTCAGGTCCAAAAGAGGGAGTCATTTATGAAGAATATTGTTTTCAAACAAAAACATTTGATCCAACTGATGGTAAAATCTATTTTAAATGGTCTTGGGGCGATGGCACATACAGCGAATGGTTAGGACCATATTACTCAGGGGATGTTTGTAATGTATGCCACTATTGGAATAATGTTAAAGAATACAATGTTAGGGTTAAGGCTAGAAACAATTACCGGGAGAGCGAATGGTCAGAACCACTAAAAATAAATATAAAGAGTGCGCCTCCATCCAAACCACTTATTAAAGGTCCAAAAAATGGAAAACCTGGTGAAATACTTGAATATTCATTTTATTCATCTGATCCAGATAAACAAGATATTGAATATTTTATTGACTGGGGGGACGGCGATACCACAGGATGGATTGGGCCATATAAAAACGAAGAGACTATAAAACTAAAGCATGTATATTCTAAGAAAAAGGTTTATACTATTCGAGCAAAAGCTAGAGACAGTGTTTATGGTGGAGAAAGTGATTGGAGTACTTTTTCAGTTAGTTTACCTAGAACTCGTAGTTCATTTAGATCATTGCTTCTTGAGCGTTTAATGAATCTCGCAGAGCGCTTTCCTTTGTTGCAAAAGTTATTTTATTTCTTTATTTTAAGGATTTTCCGGGCGAGAAATCTATGACTTTTATATCAGGGATGAATCGCCTGGATAGTTATTTGTAAAATGCTGTTAGGCATTTCCCTTGAGGAGAAATTCACGTAGTTTCACTGCGTGGAAGGGGTGATAAATAGGAGGTGAAAAATTATGAAAAAAATGAAACATAAAAAACATGCTGGTGTCAGTACAGTATTCATATTTGTAGCAGTTTTTATGTTATCTTTAGCGTCTGCTGCTGGTATTATGAATACTAGGGATATAAATGAAGAAAATAACTTAAATATCTACGGGTATAGTATTGGCCAGAGTAGATCACTGCCTACTATTGTTGAATTTTATGGACCAAGTTCTATAGATATCGGTGAAACTGCTACATTCTATGTAAAGGCAATAGATCCTAATGGTCTTTACATTAAGTATCTTTTTGACTGGAAGATATACCCAGGCCAAGATTTTAATGTGGATTATGAAACGCCACTTAAAGGATCAAATCAAGTCATAGCCATTAATCATACTTTTTGTATTGGAGGGACTTATGATGTTGCTGTTATTGCTGAGAATGAGAATGGCGAAAGAAGTGAGATAGCAGTTCATGATTTCAGTGTTAATGGTGGTTATACAGATATAAGATATGTGAAAATGTGGATAGAACCAGATAAATTCATACCTGGGCAAAGTGTAAATTTTAATTCAACAATTAAAAATTTTGGAAACAGAGATTATCTTGAAACCACGCATCAACCTTATGTTTATTTTGATGGTAAAAGAATCGGATCCGTTATTATTTTACACCCAAGATTGTTGGAAGCTGATGAAACAGCAAGTGGAGGATTTATAGAAAACTATCTTTGGCCAAATGATTACAATGAGCATGAAATTAAATTTTATTATCTTGAGGTGACTGGTTTTCTATATAAATCCGCGGTCGAGAATGAACCACCCCTTAAACCTTCTGTAAAAGGCCCATCAAAGGCTACATCAGGAAAAGTATATCCATGCTCCAGTTCAACAACAGACCCAAATGAACACAAAATATACTATTTATTTGACTTCGGTGATGGTGTACTAAGTGGATGGTTGGGCCCATATGAGTCAGGTAAATTAGCAGAGACATCGCATAAATGGTACAAGGGGACATATGAGCTTAGGGCAAAAGCAAAGGATGAACATGGCTTGGAGAGCGAGTGGTCAGATCCATTTACTGTAATTGTAACAAAGGGTAAATCAGTAAATGTTGTAATGAACCAGATAGAAAGTTATCGAAACACTCAGCAATCTCAAAATAATCTGTTGCTCAGAGCATTGAGTTTGTACCTAAACATAAAACTACCTAGCAACGACTAGAAAAATATACAAAAAAGTAGTTGCATAATTACAAAACGAGAGACATCCATCTCGTTCAGGTATGCAAAAAAACGATATGGATTCTCTCCATAAAAACCTAATTTACGGGCAACACTCAGCAACAGATACTCAATCTCAATCTAATGCGGAATCTTGGAAGATTATAAAAACAGCCTAGCCCAATATAGAGAAGAAAAATAAATAATTCTATACAATTGACTCTAAAACAGTATTTTTTACTTCACCAAACTATTATAAGAGTAATTGTATTTTCTCGCTCAGAGGGAAACCGATGGATCATATATTTAATCCTAAAACTGAGAAGCTATCTCGTTCAAAAATCAAGGAGCTGCAACTCAAACATTTGAAAAAAATAGTACATAATGTTTATGAGAACGTACCATTTTATCGGAAGAAATTCAAAGAACTAAAAATAAATCCAGATGCAATAAAAACTTTGGAAGATATAAAGAAACTACCATTTACAACTAAAAACGATCTTAGAGATAACGCTCCTTTTGGTATGATGGCTACGTCTCTTGATAACTGTATTGAGTTACATGCATCATCTGGTACTACTGGTGTACCGGTCACTGTTTGTTATACCCCTCATGATATTGATGTTTGGTCTGAGGTTATGGCTCGTTGTCTTTCTATGGCTGGTTTGACTAGGAGGGATGTTTTTCAGAATCCGATTCCTTATGGTACTTTTACTGGTGCTTTTGGTTTTCATTATGGTGCTCAGAAGGTTGGTGCTCTTGTTATCCCATCTGGTATGGGTCAGTCTGAGCGGCAAATAAAATTGATGGAGTATTATGGTACTACTTTTATTTCTGGTGTCGCCTCTTATGCTTTGCGTCTTGGTCAGGTTGCTCGTGAAATGAATATAGATCCCAGGAAATTGAAAGTTAGGAACGGTCTTTTTGGTGCTGAAATGTTTACTCCTGGTTTGAAGAAGCGTATAAGCGAAGCGTGGGATATGGATGTTCATGATATTTATGGTCTGACTGAGATGTGTGGTCCTGGTGTTTCAGCTGATTGTGATCAGCATGATGGTTTGCATCTTTGGGAGGATCATTTTCTGGTTGAGTGCGTTGACCCGGAGACTCTTGAGCCTGTTGATGTAGAAGAGGAAGGAGAGCTTGTTCTTACTACTCTTACTAAGGAGGGTATGCCTCTTCTTAGATATAGGACTAGGGATATAGCTAGGCTTTTTGATGTGAAAGAATGTGAGTGTGGTAGAACCCATGTTAAGCATTCCACTATTAAGGGTCGTAGTGATGATATGGTGATTATCCGTGGCACTAATATTTATCCTGGTCAGATTGAGTCGGTTTTGATGAGGCATCCTGATGTTGGTAGTAACTGGCGTATGATACTGTATACTGAGGATAATGTTGATGGTTTGACTGTTGAGGTTGAGAGTAAGAAACAGTTAAGTCAGGTTGATGCTATGAATCTGGAAAAGATTCTGGAGAATGAGATAAAAACTGTTATTGTTTTTACGCCTAGGGTGAGGGTTTTACCCCCAAATGGTATTCCTGAGACTGGTTTAAAGGCTAAGCGTGTTATTGACAATAGGAAGAAAGATTGATTATGAAAAAAGATGTTGAAAAACTGGTTAAAAGAAGTGGGCCTCTTGCTGAGAATGAGGTTAAGGATCTTTTACGGGCATATGGTATTTCTACGACTAAGTATGTGGTTGTAAAAAACGAAGCTGATCTTAGTAAGATAAATTTGAGGTTTCCTGTTGCCCTTAAGGTGTGTTCAAATAAGATTTTGCATAAAACAGATGTTGGTGGCGTGAGACTTAACATAAAAGATATGACTGAGCTTAAACAGGTGTTCAAAGATTTTCGTAAGAAGTTTCCTAAAGAGGATTTGCTTGTGGATCAGATGGAGGAGAAGGGTGTTGAGATTATTATTGGTCTTGTTCAGGACCCGACTTTTGGTCTTTGTATTATGTGTGGTGTTGGTGGTATTTTTACTGAGCTTTATAGGGATGTAAGTTTTCGTGTAGTCCCTATCGATAGGTATGATGCAGTGCAGATGGTTGAGGAGATTAAAGGTAAAAAGCTTCTTGAGGGGTTTAGGGGCATCAAGGCAGACAAGCAGTTGGTTGTTGATCTGCTTTTGAGGGTTTCAAAGATTGGTGAAGAGCTTATGGATCGTGTTGACCAAATGGATTTAAATCCAGTGTTTGTATATGAGAACCGTGTTTGTGTTGTTGATGCGAAATTGATACTGAGATAAGGAGTATGTTTTTATGGTGATGAAAACAAAAAATTATGCTGTAAAAAACCTTAATTTAGCAGATGAGGGGAGGAATCTTATTCATTGGGCCGAGGATCATATGCCTGTTTTGATGAGGATAAAGAAGGATTTTGAGCGTGATAAGCCTTTGAAGGGTTTGACTCTTGGGTGTTGTCTTCATGTTACTAAGGAGACTGCGGTGCTTGTAAAAACTTTGAAGGCTGGTGGCGCAAAGGTTGCGTTGTGTGGTTCGAATCCGTTGAGTACGAATGATGCAGTTGCAGCAGCTCTTGCTAAGGAGGGTGTTTTTGTTTATGCGTGGCGTGGTGTTTCTACGGATGAATATTATTGGTGTGTGGATAGGGTTTTGGATCATAAACCGAATATAACGATGGATGATGGTAGTGACCTGGTGACTCGTTTGCATACGAAGAGAAAGGAGGATCTGGTGTATGTTATTGCGGGGACTGAGGAGACGACGACTGGTGTTAATCGTCAGCGTGTTATGGCTGAAAAAAAGGAATTGAGGTATCCGATTATTGCGGTTAATGATGCTATGACTAAGCATTTTTTTGATAATCGTTACGGTACTGGTCAGTCTACTATTGATGGTATCTTGCGTGCTACTTCTGTTTTGATTTCTGGTAAAATTTTTGTTGTTTGTGGTTATGGTTGGTGTGGTAAGGGTGTTAGTATGCGTGCTCGTGGTATGGGTGCTAATGTGATTGTTACTGAGGTTGATCCTGTTCGTGCGCTTGAGGCTGTTATGGATGGTTTTACTGTTATGCCTATTAGAAAAGCAGCTAGAATTGGTGATGTTTTTGTTACTGTTACTGGTAATAAACATGTTATTGACGCGCGTGCTATTGATTTGCTTAAGAATGGTGCTATTGTTGCTAACTCTGGTCATTTTGATAATGAGGTTGATGTGAAGTATCTTGATAAAATTTCTAGGGATTTTATTGAGATTAGGCCTAATGTTCGTGAGTATCATTTAAGGGATGGTCGTACTGTTTACCTGCTTGCTGAGGGGCGTTTGGTGAATCTTTCTGCTGCTGAGGGGCATCCTAGTGAGGTTATGGATATGAGTTTTGCTAACCAGGCTTTGTCTGCTTTATGGTTGTCGAAAAAAGAGAATGTAAAAAAATTGGGGAAACAGGTTTATCCTGTTCCTAAGGAGATTGATGAGGAGATTGCTCTTCTTAAGTTGAAGACGATGGACGTTGATATTGATAGGTTATCTAAGTCGCAGATTGAATATATGAGTAATTGGAGGGAAGGGACTTAATTTAACTTGTTTTGAACCTGGGTTTTGTTAATCTGCCTGCTTCTCTTTCGATTTTTATCCATATATCTGATAGTTCGCTTAGTTTATAATCATCTATTACTTTACCCATAATTATTATTGTACAATTAATGTTATTTAATATTGTCGATTTATTTTACGACTATTGCCGATTATGTTATTTTATATATTATTAACTTGCAGATTTTATACTAAAATGAAACTAAAAGTATAATTTATAACAAAATTTTGTAAAAAAGTGCTTAATAATAACATAATTTTTATATATAATAAAATTTATTTGCATTTTAATTTATAAAAAAATTTTTAAATAGGGAGAGATATGAAAAATGAGAGAAAAAATTTGGCAATATGTTTTGTAGGGCTATTGATTATCTCAGGAAGCTCTGTAAATACACAAACATTGAAACAAAAAAGCGTACAAGAAAAAATTGAAAACGCACCAGCTATAGGTCTAAATGTTTTATCAAATAATTTAGATTTTGTTGGGATATTAACAAATCCGAATGGGGAGATGATCCCGTTGAGTATCTCGGGAAATGGCAAAGACCAATCTTGTGAAAATGGAAATAGTTTTTATGAGTTACATTGGACTTCACAATATGTTGCCCAAGGTTTTAAACCAACAATGAACTTGTTTACGTATCTATATTTATATTTAAAAAAATCTTCTTCTGTCTCAACGTCAATATATTATCTAGTATTAATTCGAAATGATTCTGTAGATGGAGAAAATTGGCTTGGTGGCTTTGGTATAGTTGATGATTTATCAACTTCGGGCGAATGGGTAACTTTTGAGTGCGTTGAACCTTTTGAAGTGATCCCGGGTAATACCTACTATATTGTTATAAGTTTGTTAACAAGTCTCGGATCAGATAAATCTATGTCTTGGAGATATGGAACAGGAAATCCGTATTCACGAGGGGTAGCATATCATTCAGAAAATAATGGTGAGAATTGGCAACAAGAAGGTAATTGGGATTTTAATTTTCAAACATGGGGTATAAGTACTAATCCACCAAATCCACCTAGCTGTAAATCACCGAGTGATGGTGCGACAGGTGTTGATATTAATGCTGATCTTTCTTGGGCTTGTAACGACCCAGATGGTGATTCATTAAGTTACGATATATATTTTGGAACAAGTACTCCTCCTTCATTAGTTGTTTCGAACCATCCGAACACCTATTATGATCCAGGTACTCTTTATTACGATACTCTGTATTATTGGCAGATTGTTGCAAGAGATAGTAATGGTGCAGAAAAACAGGGAATAATTTGGCATTTCACAACTAAATCTGCTCCTCCAGGGCCTCCTGTTATAAACTATGTAGAGACATACTATGCTGATGGAAGTGAAGCATCAGATGGGAAAGGATTATTATTACAGGGATTAGCGCTTGAGAATACTTATAAGGCATTTATTTCCGGTTCAAATGTAGATAAAGTTGAATTTACTTTTGAATTTATGCCTCCTGGGTACCAGATAGTAACAGATAATTATGGTGCTGATGGATGGACGGCAACAATCAACACATCTTATATCCTAAACCCATTTGCATCCTATAAAATTAGAGCGCATAATGATAAAGGTTGGGGCGATTATAAAACGTATGATCCTAAAATTGTTCCAATTGTTGGATGGTTAACTCAATACATAAAAACTCTTTCTGAAAATAAATCATTAGATTTTGTAACCTTTGAAATTGGTGAAAAAGAACCAAAAAGACCAATAAATAATTTCTGGACTTTGGAGGGTGCTTGTCAACTTTAGCTCCTTGTGATGTGATACATTGAAACAAAGCATTCAATCCACTGTTGAGTGCTATCAACAGTGGCATTATAAGGCCAGTTTCTATAAAAGAGTTTTATCCGATGTTTCAACAGGAAAAACCATTGCTCTATAGGATTACGAAGACCAAACGTGATATGTTCCCATTCAACGTTTAAACGTTCAAGAGCAGGTTTATACCAAGGACCACCATCAACCAATATCTTTGGTTGATTAGTACATTTACTTAGAACATATTTAAGGAAGCTGTATGCTTCAAGAGAAGCGCGACCTTTGGTAACCCATACACCAAGAACCTCCCAAC
>JARYMC010000035.1 GCA_029907305.1 Candidatus Thermoplasmatota archaeon | reverse complement strand
TAGCATCCCATCCATCTTTTATTCACCAAAAACATGGATGGATGCTACCATTACTTAAATCTTAAGTTGACAAGCACGTTTTTTCTATTTATTCATATACTTTGACACCAGTGATTTTATTGTACCAGATGTTCCAACAGTTTCAATCTCAACCTTTCTTGATGAAACATTTCTTATTGACCTCAAAAGTTTTATAATGTTCTCTTTTTCAACATGGTTACATCTTAGTATACCCATTTCACCATCAAATTTGATAAGCCACAAACCCATCTCTCTATAATCCCGGTTCAAAAAATTTTTACAATGATACATTAAACTATTCACTAAATCAGATTCAGTAAAACTGTCACGTCCAGATTTTACCACAAATCCGATGTACCTTCTCCGCTTACTACCTCTTACTATGCTATTACGCCCCAAAACAATATTGTTTTATTCAGATTCTATACGAGGTGCAAGCAGATACGTAACATGCCCTTTGTTATCAGCTATGTTAAACTCAACCCTAATTGGGTTGTCGTTACCAAGAAGTATAGTTACAGGATCTTCTCCTTTAACAGATTTTATCATGTTACTAAAGTAATCAATGGAAAACAAGCTTTTACATCTACTAGATGCATTTAACTCAATTAAAAGATCCTTCGGCAGTTTTAAATTAACCGTGTCTGTATCCCCCTCAGCATACAACTCAAAATTATCCTTATTCACTGTAAGTGCAAGATGATCTGATACAGCCTCAGATGCACGTACACCCTGATTAAGCTCAGATGCCTTGATAACTACCTTAGCTGGTAAACTTATATTCGGCATCTTAGGATCAGGCATACCAGCTGTATCAATCAACCCCATTCTCCTAACAAGGTTACCAATCTTTATAATCAAACGATTTGATTCCTCATCATAGTCAAGCTGAACCACATCATCAGATCCTGAAAGACGCATAATACTACTAAGTTTATCAATATCTATGCCAAGCTCCATATTATCTGCCTTAAACTCTTCAAAAGCCTTACTCTCCACCTCAAGATCAACCATCGCCACATGAGCCGGGTCAACAGCCCGTAGCGAAATACCTTTTGGTGTTATATTAAATTTAACTTCATTCACCAATGGAGACGTCACATCAATTATCCCTTTAAGCACATCTGATTTTACCTTAGCACTAAACATACTATTTTTCCTCCCCAATTGAAAATATTACGCTAAAAGAAAATACAGTAGATGTTTATAACGATAACGGTATTTTAATAGTTATGAGAACTGCTTGCAATACACAGCGGAGGCATACCCATAAAACAATGTTGACCACCCTCTTTCATCGATAAATTCTGCATTCATACCAAGCCATCCTATATATCCAACAAAACCAAACGCCCATACAGTATGTTTCCCTTTTATCGATATAGTTTCATTGCTTGGCCTATACGGCATATATACGAGCTCAATCTTAGTCGAGGCTTTCTCATCATTTGAATAATTACCGACCACGAGCGGACTTACATATATCCCTAACAACTTGTATATAATAGGTAATCTCAAAAATATTCTATACCTTAGTAAAAGCGGATACGGTATTCGAACAGCCCATGGAGATCTCCAATGATGCCCAACACCACTTGATCTAACCCTTGAGAACACACTTATATTTGTCATGTTACCACCAAAAACGTAGCTCTGAAGCAATATATCTTTATCAAAAAGTTCATCGCATTTTTTAGCCATAGCCTCTTCGACACTTTCCCCTTCTTCACACACTATACTCACATTTACGGGGGTAATAACTCCATCTGGTCTACATCGATATAAAGTCACAATCTCAGTACACGCAGAAGCATCCAAAAGATTCTTAGTAGTGTATAAATTAGATGCACCTACTAATCCTGAAATTAAGAGTGATACTAGCATAAACATAACAGTCAATTTTTTTGTT
Organism: Candidatus Thermoplasmatota archaeon; assembly: GCA_029907305.1. Lineage (NCBI taxonomy): Archaea > Methanobacteriati > Thermoplasmatota > Thermoplasmatota archaeon. The sequence continues at coordinate 11,239 of JARYMC010000035.1, read as the reverse complement.
ATCCGCCACATTTTAAATCCCCATATATTTATTGATATTAAACTATATTAATATTGTGGTAATAATATTTTAACATTATAGCTAGTTTTCTCTCCACCTGTAATTACATTTTGTACATGTAAAAAACCTAGTCTCAGGCTCATCACTACCCCTCATCTGCCTCAGCATCCAAAAAGCCTCATTATGCCCACAATTAGGGCACGTAACCCTCGTTTTAGGGAGAATATCTATCTTTTCCTCTAAAACAGCTACTTCTTTTTTCCTCCGCTTTGCAACAACAACATTACTACCCTTTTTCTCTTTCTGAAAACCACACTTGTTACAAACAAACAAACCAGCTTTAGGATACATCAACGACTTACACTTAGGACAAAACATAACCTATCTAACTCTCCTTAAGGCATCCCTTATTATATCCTCATGATCAAACGCCAATTCTGGTAAATGATTCACATCAAAAAACCTTGCATCACCAGCATCATCTCTACTATTTAATACACCTGAGCATATCTCTAAAAGATAGGCTACTGAGACAGTATGCCCACGGGGGTCTCTATCAGGATCAGAATAGATACCAACAATATCAAGTATATTGGTTTTTAAACCGGTTTCCTCCTCAACTTCTCTAACTACTGCATCCTCAATTTTTTCCCCATATTCAACAAAACCACCAGGCAAAGCCCATTTCCCCTTAAAAGGTGGGTTTTTTCTTTTGATCAGAAGAATTTTTTTATCTTTTAGTATAACTCCATCGACTGTTAGTTTCGGTGATTTATAAATCATAAAGCAAAAGTATAGCATCTTTCGTATTTAACGTTTAACAAAGTTTTACAATCATATAGATTTCCAAAAAGACCTTAATTCTCTTTGGAGCTCTGATTTCCACATACTAAACGTAAAATCATCGACTTCTTCGTTATCATTGTTTTTTATAAAATCAGTGTTAAAAAAGTTTTTTAGTTTAACGTTTTTATCCATTTTTTTATCCCAACCCTTAAACTCTTTAAAAACAATAATTGATAGATAGTTTATGTATCTTTTTATTAGGTAAATATGTACATGTATATGTATATCCTGTTTTCTAATTTTTTTTTCAGTAAATTAGAAAAACAATAAAGCCATTTCAGCTCTTTAACTCGGGCTCGTGGTCTAGTTGGTTATGACGTCGCCTTGACACGGCGGAGGTCTTGAGTTCGAATCTCAACGAGCCCATCACATTACATCTTATAAAACTGCTTGTTATCATGATAAATCTTATAAATGGGAAGTTTATACGCTATCAAAAATTTAAGAAATAAAAAATAAAATATATGAAAAAACCTATATACTGAATTTGAATTTGACTAAAAAGGAGGTAAAAATATTATGGCAACTAAACCACACCTTAACTTGGTAGTTATTGGTCATGTTGATCATGGAAAATCAACATTAGTCGGAAGAATATTACTTGATACAGGTCAGTTCCCTGCTCATATGATAGAGAAGTTCAGGGAAGAGGCTAAAGCAAAAGGAAAAGAAAGTTTCGTTCTTGCATGGGTATTTGATCAGCTTAAAGAAGAGCGAGAACGTGGGTTAACAATAGATGTTGCCCATAAGAGATTTGATACAGATAAATACTATATCACAATCATCGATGCCCCTGGTCACCGAGACTTCGTTAAAAACATGATTACTGGTACATCCCAGGCTGATGCTGCAATACTTGTTGTTGCTGCACAGCATGGTGTAATGGCTCAGACTAGAGAACACATGTTCCTTGCTAGGACACTCGGTGTTAAACAGATGATTATAGCAATAAACCAGATGGATGCAACTACACCACCTTATGATCAAAAGCGATACGAACAGGTGAAATCTGATGTAGACAAGCTTGCTAAGAGCGTTGGTTATAAGGATGAGCAATTACAATACGTTCCTGTTTCAGCGTGGGTTGGAGATAACATAAAGGACAGGGGTAAACTTACCTGGTGGAAGGGAGACACAATTTTGCAGGCTATCGATAAGTTTACTGTTCCTGAGAAACCAACACAGCTACCACTGAGATGGCCAATTCAGGATGTATACACGATAAAGGGTGTTGGTACAGTCCCTGTTGGTAAAGTAGAATGTGGTATTTTGAAACCAGGTATGCAACTCATTTTCAAACCAAGTATGAAACCTAGTGGTGTTATAGGTGAAGCTAAAACCATTGAGATGCACCATGAAACTCTTAGTCAGGCTCTCCCTGGTGATAATATCGGTGTTAACGTACGTGGAATAGCTAAAAACGATATCCGGAGAGGAGATGTTGCTGGCCCGGTAGATAACCCGCCGACTGTTGCTAAATCATTCACTGCACAGATAATGGTACTTAACCATCCCTCAGTTATAACCAAAGGATACACACCAGTTTTCCACTGTTACACTGCACAGGTTGCCTGTAGAATAGAAGAGATACAAAAGAAACTCGATCCAAAAACAGGTCAGGTTAAAGAGGAAAACCCGGATTTCATCAAAACAGGTGACGCAGCAATAGTAAAGGTTGTTCCAACCCGCCCGATGGTTATTGAGCCATCAAAGAAAATACCACAACTTGGTAGATTCGCTATCAGGGATATGGGGCAAACAGTAGCTGCTGGTATCTGTATTGATGTGGAAGAAGCTAAGTAAACAGCTTTTCTTCCTCTTTTATTTTATTTTTTAGGGGGAGGAACAAAACAAAAAAAGGATAACCGGAGTTTAAACTGATGGCGCAAAAAGCAAGGATATCACTCGTAAGCACTGATGCTAAAAAACTTGAGGAGGTTTGTAACCAGATTAAAATGATCGCTGAACGCACTGGTGTTGCTTTGAGCGGCCCAGTTCCATTACCTACCAAACATCTTAAGGTCCCTTGTAGGAAATCCCCTGATGGAGAAGGAACAGAGACTTGGGATCATTGGGAGATGAGGATTCACAAGCGTCTAATTGACCTTGATGCTAGTGATAGGGCGCTCCGTCAGCTTATGAGAATACAGGTCCCTGATGGGGTAAATATAGAGATTGTTTTAAGATCATAAAAAGTAAGACAAAAACTCTTTTTATCCATTTGTACTTACACCTCTTAGCTTTTGCTATGCTGAGGTAGCAAAGTTCGGCCTAACGCGCCGGCCTTGAGAGCCGGTTCTCCTTTTTGGGGAACGGGAGTTCAAATCTCCCCCTCAGCGTAAAAAATCAAACTAATATTTTTGGAGAACGGTAAGTTTTTGAAACAATGACTGTTTAAGGTTTTTAGATAAAAATGAAGATAGACCCATGGAGCTCAACAACATACCAAGACTATGCTAGACTACGTGATGAATTTGGTATAGAGAAATTCACAGAAAAAGATTGGAAAGATCTACCACATCCTCATAAACTCCTACGGAGAGGAATTGTTTTCGGTCATCGCGGCTTCGGTTTAATTCATAATGCAATAACCAAAAAGAAACCCTGGGCTATACTAACTGGCTTAATGCCATCTGGGAAAATGCACCTTGGACATAAGATGGTTATCGACGAAGTAATATATTATCAGAGTATTGGGGCAGATGTAAACATCGCAGTTGCAGACATTGAAGCTTTTGCAACAAGAGGCTACACTTTAGAGGAAACAAAAGAACTCGCGTTAAATGAATATATACCAAACTATATTGCACTAGGTTTAAAACCAGAGAAATGCCGCATCTATTTCCAATCAAAAAACCAGGATGTAAAAGATCTGGCATACATCTTAGGTAAAAAAATCAACTGGTCGCAGATGGTTGCAACCTATGGTTTCAACGGATCAACAAACATGGCGCATATCTTTTCACCACTTGTGCAAACAGGTGACATATTACATGTTCAACTAGAAAAATATGGTGGAGTAAGACCAACACTTGTTCCAGTTGGGGTTGACCAGGATCCACATATAAGATTAAGCAGAGACATAGCACAAGACCATAGAATCTACAACGTAACAGTGACAAAGGACAACAAGATAGGTGTTTTCGTAAAAGTTGATACAAATGTTGAAAAACTTTTAGACAACGCAGAAGAAATACTACATAAACTAGGCTACATTGACCTAAAACGTATAACAGATTACAAAGCCATTTACATACAAAAAGCAAAAGAAGAAGACATACCAAAGATCGATGAACTATTTGCTAAATCAGAGACAAAACTTGGTGGATATGGTTTTATGCAACCCTCGTCAACATACCATAGATTCATAACAGGTTTAACAGGCGAAAAAATGTCCTCATCTAAACCAGAGAGCGGTATATTCCTTACAGATCCACCAAAAAACGCAGCGAAAAAAATCATGAACGCAAAAACAGGTGGTGCAGTTAGCCTAGAGATGCAGAAAAAAGAAGGTGGTAAACCAGATGAATGCATGATTTATGAGTTATTCCTTTATCATCTCATAGAAGACGACAGAGAACTACAAGAGATACACAACTCATGCAAAAAAGGGGAACGTATGTGTGGTAACTGTAAAAAATATGCTGTTGAGTTAACAGAAAAACTTTTAACAGATATTCAGGAAAAAAGGAAAACAATGGAAAATAATATAAAAGATTTTATAGAATCATAAAATTTTACATATAGTTTTTGTATAAACCATCATCAGATGCTATTTCCTCAAATTTTGAGTTAAGCTTTTTTTGATTTGTCGACAAAGTATTAGATATATTATTAAAAATTTCTTCTGATGAAGAAGCAACTCCTCTAACAGGCATGCTCATACCAAACCTTTTCCCTTTTCCTTTAATAGCTGCGTCTAATATTTTCTCTGGTTTTACACCTTTCTCTAAGCTCTTCAGTATCCTCCTTATATCCCCCTGTATTATACCAAAATTACCGGTGTATCTTGTTATCTCGTTTTCGATTTCTTCGTCAATACGTCTCGCTATTTTCCCACCTATTCCTCGGACCTCAAAAGGGTTTTTCTGATATTCCTTTAAGAAATAAACACCTATTTTGTTATTCAGGATGTAGGTATCATGGGACAACAGATTTTTGTCTCTACCGAAAACTGCCTTCCACTCTCTTGGTTGTTTTTTTGCATCTTTTATAATATCTCGTAGTATTTCGTCTCTTGTTTTTATTTTCACGTTTTATCAAAAATAGTATTATATGAGATAATATATAAGCATATTGCAACATATGAATGCTAGTTAGTTAATAAGAACAGTTTAGGGATGTGGTGAATAAAATGATTGTAAAAGATGCTATGACAAAAAACGTGATAACAATAGATCGTAAAGCCACAGTTCTTGATGCATGCAACAAGTATAGGGATTACAAGGTTGGTTGTCTGGTTGTAACAGATAAAGGTGAATGCGTAGGTATTGTGACAGAACGTGATATTATAGAGAGAACTATCTGCGCACGAAGAAACCCAGAGGAAACAAATGTAGAGGATATAATGTCCTCAGAGATTAAAACAGTACACGCCCTTGATACTATAGAAAAAGCTGTTCAGATCATGAAGCAGAACAACATAAAGAAACTACCTGTTCTATTAAATGATGAGATAGTGGGAATTATCACTGTTACAGATATAGCTAGAGCGCAACAAGATACAACAAAAAAACCAGTTGATTCTTGGATAGAAAAAGAGTGGAGTATTTAAAAAAACTATTTTTTACACTATATTCATCCAGATAATTATTTCATCTGGCACCGTTTTTTTTTTTGTCTTTTTGTCTTTATTCATTGTTTATCTCCTTACATTTTAGAGCCAGAAACCTGGCACGGTTTCCTACAACAAACAGTTTTACTACAAACTCCATTTCTTTTGCTTCTTCAGGGGTTGAGACTTGGCCGACTATCATCATTTTTTATCGCTCCTCAATACTTATTCTGTCTGTTTTGTTTAAAAGGTGTTGTTGTACAACTATTACCCTGTATCTTTACAGTTGTTACCCAAAAATGATTCCTCAGCTTTTTCTACAAAAATTCTCTCATATTTTTTTATTCACTAAATATTTTATCTAGCATCCACTGAGGATTAAAAGGTATCTGATCTTCATACCCCTGACCTATACCAATAAAAAACAGAGGTTTACCAATAGTATAAGCTACAGATAAAGCACTACCCCCCTTTGCGTCAGTGTCAACCTTAGTTAAAATAACCCCATCTATACCAACTACCTCATTAAATCTTTTAGCCTGCTCCACTGCATCGTTACCAGAAAGAGCATCACCAACAAAAATTATCATATCAGGTTTAGCAACACGTTTTATCTTAGCCATCTCATCCATCAAGTTAACATTCGTCTGCATCCTACCAGCTGTGTCAAGTAGAACAACATCCTTGTGCTTTGCCTTTGCATGCTCAATAGCATCATATGCCACAGCAGCAGGGTCAGCCCCCGGCCCATGTTTAATAAGTTTAACATCAAGGTTTTTGGCATGTGTCTCTAACTGTTCTATAGCACCAGCACGGAATGTATCACCAGCTGCCATAACACAAGATTTACCCTGTTTTTTCAACATATAAGCAATCTTGGCTATAGCCAAGGTTTTTCCACTCCCGTTCACACCAACAAACATTATAACAACAGGCTTCTTTCTTTTCTCAATAAGATCATTGAAATCTATCTCACTATATTTCAAAACATGGGCTATCGCGTTACGCAAAACATTCTCAACTACATCCCCAATTTTCCCTCTGTCAAAAGATGCGTTTTTAAGTTCTTCTTTTATATCCCTTTTAATAGATTCTATAACCGAATATGCGACATCAGACTCAAGCAAACCGACCTCCAGCTCCCATAGAAGATCATCCAGTTTTTCTCCACTTATACCAACAGATGGTTTAGTCTCAGCTTTTACAACCTCTTCTATGCTCCGCCTAGTTCTCAAAGTGTGTTCCAATTCCGTCTCTATACTTTTTTCAATCTGTTTATCTAATTCTTCTTCACGTCTAAGTTTCTCGATCCTAGCTTTTTCTCTTTCAGCTAATTTTTCTTCATATTTCTTTTCTATTTTTGTCAGTTCTTTTATTAACGGCTGAACAGCTTTTTCTAATGCTTTCTCAGCGATTTTCTTTTCCTCAGGTTTTTCTTTTATAACAGGTTTCGTTTCTCTCTCGCTCATGATGGATGGACTTTTTTTCTCCTCTTTTTTCAATTCTGTCTGTAACTCTGCTTCAAGTTGATCCTCAAACTTCTTCAGTTTTTTCTTTAAAAAATTAAACATCTTCTATACCCAACAATAAACTCATTCTTTTTTTTCTTCATATAACAGCTGCTGTGCCTTGTTTGAAACCTCGGTAGCTTCCTCTTGTAGTTGCTGCATCATAGTTGTAATTTTCTCTTGTGTTTTTCGTAGGCTTTCTATTCTACTATCGATCTTTTTTATTGCTTCTTCTGAGGTTTTTTCTGTTGTTAACCCAGCACCTATATCAAAAAGCACCTTAGATGTGTTTTTTATGTTTGCGTTAACGAAAACACCACTACCTATTGGTACAAGTATCTCCGTGTTGCTATCTATTTTACTCATCTGATCTAATGTTATTTTTGCTTTGTTGCAATCAGCGATAGCTGTCTGTATATAAGAATACTGCATATCCAAATAGTTTAGTTGCTCTCTGTAGTTTTCAATCAATATAGCATATTTTGATAACTCTTCGTCTCTGCTCATATTATTCCTCTTATCCTATAACTTTGATTCTCTACATAAAAAAGGTATTATTAATATGTATTCTTTTTTCATTTGTGTATAAATAAGATTTTAAACGATTAACTTATTTACTATTTTAGAGGCGCAGGAGAGACGACGGGCCATATGAAAGATAGAGCTAGGTGTAAAACAGGTATAGAAGAACTTGATTCTAATCTAGATGGTGGTATACCTGAGGGTAGTACTGTTTTAATCACTGGCGCTAGTGGTCTTGGTAAAACAACTATATCCATGCAGTTTCTTGTAAACGGTATAAAATTAGGTGAAAGAGGTGTTTTTTTCACAACATCAGAGCCTATTTCAAAATTAATTAGTCATCTTAAAGGTTATAGTTTTTTTGATGAGAATTTGATAAAAACAGGTAAACTTAGTATAATTGATTTATGGAATATAAGTGACCGCCTTGGTTTAAACACTGAGGCTTATACTGTTGAGGATGCCACCATTCTTTTTGAGGTTATCAGGGATATTGCAAAGGAGTTGGATGCAAAACGTCTCGTGGTCGACTCGATAACATCTTTGTGCTACAGACTACAAAAAAGTGATATGATAAGGGATTTTATTTTCAGCCTTGGTTCGTCTCTTGCAGCTATGCGTTGCACAACTTTTTTAACATCAGAGGTGCCACCAATGGTGTTAAAATATTCACAGTATGGTATAGAAGAGTTTATTGCTGATGGTATAATATTTATGGAGGACATCGAGCGTAGAGGTGACCTTATAAGAACACTCCAGCTTATCAAAATGAGAGGCACTGCTCATAGTAGAACAAAATTTGTTATAACCTTGTCTTCGAAAAACGGTGTTGAATTGATGCCAATGTTTAAATCCAATTTTGATTTTAAACGAATCGAGGCGTATCCTGATACTATTTTTGAGGGAGCTGAATAAATTTTTTTTCACAGATTTTTTATTATGTCCTCAGTTAGTTTTTTGTATGTCAAAGCTAGTTCTTCAGCTACATCTTTTTCTTTTGACTCTGAGTAAACCCTAAATATTGGTTCTGTTCCAGACGGCCTCATCAGAACCCATCCGTTTTTCATGTATAGTTTAACACCATCTGTTTCATCGACTTTTATCACATTGTTATCCTTTTTTGTTTTTTCTGCGAGCATCATCATGACTTTTTCTTTTTTATCATTTGGGCATGTCATCTTTGTTTTATACACTTCATATCTGGGTAACTCTGCTATAAGTTCTGATAAAGTCTTTTTTTCTTTTGCTATAATCTCAAGTATCTTCGCTATTGACATCGCAGAGTCTCTACAATATTGCATCTCAGGGAAAATAAGCCCACCGTTTTCTTCTCCACCGAAAACAGCGTTTTCTTCTATCATCACTCGTGCTACTATTGGTGAGCCTACCTTTGTGTATATTACTCTACCACCATTTTTAACTACGACTTCTTCGAAACAACTAGAGGTTGTGACAGGTGTAACGTTTATTCCACCTTTTTTTTGTTTTGTTATGAATCCTCCTGCTAGCGCTAGGCTTTTGTCACCATAAATATAATCGCCATTTTCATCTATGAATATAGCCCTATCAGCATCACCATCCTGGGCGACTCCGAGATCAGCACCAACCTGTGTTACCGTTTTCATTAAAACACCAAGGTTTTCTTTTAAAGGCTCTGAGTTACGACCAGGAAACATACCATCTGGTTCACAATATAACTCAGTTATTTTGCACCCAAGTTTCTTCAGCAAGATCGGTGTAACAAGGCTTCCTGCGCCGTTACCACAATCCAAAACAACATGAAAATGCTTCTTTCTGATTAAATCCACATCTACGCAACCTAGAATACCTTTGATGTATAGATCAATAGCTCCATCCCAGGTTGTGAGTTTACCAACATTCTTCCAATCTGCTAACGAATAGGTTTTGCTAAAGTATATTTTTTCGATTTCTTCTTCTTGGTCTTTTGAAAACTCTGTACCATCACTTGAAACACCCTTTATCCCATTGAACTGCGGCGGGTTATGAGAAGCAGTAATGATAACACCTGAATCAAATTTTCTTTCTCTAACTGTATACTGTAGTGTTGGTGTTGGAACTAGACCTATGTCAACAACATCACAACTAGTTGAAAGCAATCCTGCTGTTATCGCACTTTTAAGCATATGGTTTGACAAACGCGCATCGGTTCCTATTGCCACATTAGGTTTTTTAACATTTTTTTTCAAAAAAGTTCCCCATGCCATACCTACGCCAAGCGCAAGCTCACAGTTCATATCCTCATTTGTAACACCTCTGATGCCATTTGTACCAAACAATTTAGTCATAAACATCACATATTGTTTTATTTAAACACGATAAACAAAAATTAAAGATAAAGGTTTTTGTCAAAAAATTATTTTTCTATCACGTTACCAATCTGCTTATCAGGGTAACCAGCTGGTACAGGTTTTGTCCACACAAACAGACCTTCTATGTTGCTTCTATCCTTTATTTTTTCGTTGTCACCAACAACAGAGTTTCTCAAACTAGAAAAATCACCCACTGTACTGTTTTCTCCAACAACGCAATTCTGTAAAAAAACATTTTTTCCAACCCTAGCGTTATCATAAACAATTGTTGATTCAAGCCTTGTGTTGTCACCGATATAAACGTTATCGCCAAGACAAGAATCTTTTAAAACACCACGTATATCGCAACCTTCTCCATGGTAATTTTTCATTTTTTTCTTTTTCATAAGAAACCTATGTACCTCGATATAACTACTTATACGACCTATGTCCATCCAATAACCCTTGAATTTAAAACCAAAAAACCTGCCCGTGTCACAGATAATCTGCGGGAATATTTCTTTCTCCATCGAGACCAGTCGTCCTGTTTCTATATAATCAAGCACCTCTGGTTCTAAAAGATAGACCCCTGCGTTGATAAAATTAGATGGTGCCTCCTCGGGTTTGGGTTTCTCAACAAAACGAACTATACTCCCATCATCTTTTACATCTGCGACTCCAAATTCTGAAACATTCTCCACAGGCCATAAAGAAATGGTTGAAACAGCGTTTTTCTTAATATGGAATTTAATCATATCCTTAAGATTTAACGAGCACATGATATCGCTATTTAATACAAAAAAACGCTCTGTGATATGTTTTTCAGCAAATTTTACTGCTCCTCCAGTTCCAAGGGGTGTTTTTTCATCGTTAACAATTACATCTTTACCAAAATCTTTTTCCTTAAAATATTCTTCGATTTGGTCTTTTTTATAGTTTACAGCAAGAACAACCTTATCTACTTCTCTCGGCAAAGCTTCTATAATATAGGATATCATAGGTTTGTTTAATATTGGTAGCAACGATTTTGCTCTTGTATATGTTAATGGCCTAAGTCTAGTCCCAAAGCCACCTGCGAGTATTATTGCTTCCAAGGTTTCATCTACCCAAAATTTTTCTGTTTATAGGAGTCTAAGATGCGCTAATAAATCTTTCTCAAAATTTTTAAAAAATTTGAGTGTTGCCCGCAAATTAGGTTTTTATGGAGAGAATCCATATCGTTTTTTTGCATACCTGAAAGAGATGGATGTCTCTCGTTTTGTAATTATGCAACTACTTTA
>JARYMC010000034.1 GCA_029907305.1 Candidatus Thermoplasmatota archaeon | reverse complement strand
ATGTTGTTGAGTGCATCCTTATTACCCAATGCACTTACCTCATATACACATTTAAGTTTTCACTTGCCGATCTACTGTATTGAGAAAAACTCAAATAATAAAGATCTTTTCTATATCTGATGTATAATTCTAACATATATAACAAGTCAATTCCTAAGAATATAATGCCTAAAGACGATGGATTTTATGGATCAAATAAATTTTTTTCTTCTGAGTGGTGGTATTTTGATTCAATTTTTAACAACAATTACAGTATACATATCGGTTTTACCACGGTTTCTAAAAAGAATATTATGTCTTTCCCAGAAATTGAAATATATAAAGATGGCAAAATAGTGAAGAAAGCAATAAGGCGATATCTATCTAAAGATTTCGAAATATCAAAACAGCTCCCTCTGGTCAAATTATTTAATAATAATATTTTTGAGTTTGATATGGAGAGGTTCAATAGCAGAGGAGAATGGGTCTATAATGTTACACCAAAGATAGATGATCTAGAAGTTAACTTAAAGTTTATCAGTACCACTCCTGGGTGGAAAATTGAATGGGAAAGGGAGAAGTGGATTGTAGCTTTACCAAAAGCATCTGTAACAGGTGAGATTGTTGTTGACGGAAAGAGAATGAAGGTCAATGGTATAGGTTATCATGATCATAACTGGAGTACTAACATTTCAAGAATAACGAATCTATGGGGCTGGCATTGGGGAAAAATAGCAGGTAAGACCTTGAATATAGTTTGGGCAAATATTATGAAAACATCCTCTGAAGGAGATTTACTCGCTGTTGTAAACAAGGATAACCAAGGATATCTTGCTGTTAACCCAGAAAATATCTATCTCAAACTTGATAAATTTATTCGTAATCATGGGAGAAAAATGCCGACAATTTATAAATTAAAAATTGATGATGTTGTAAATGATATTCCGATATATGTTGATGTTAAAATGGAAGTCCAAAATATTCACAGAAGATTTAAAAAATTATTAATTGCCCCTTATTGGAGATATCATGCAAAAGTAAAAGGTGTAATATCTTTGGGTACATGCCAAGAGAATATAGATAAAACTCAGATAATGGAATTTTTCCGTTTGATTTAACTGCATATATTACTATACACAAAATTCAAATACGAATCGGTTTTTCTATGTTATTATGCGTTCTTCATTTTTGGAATATGCAAGGTTGATTAGATTACCGGGATTAGGTGGTTTTTCAATAGCACCAGTCTTTGGAGCTATTAGTCTTATCTACATTGGTGTATATGTTGATTTAAAAATTCTTATTCTCCTTTTCTTAATTGGAGTTTTTAAATCAATATATGGAATCGTGTTAAATGATTATGCAGATATTGAAATTGATAAACTATCTGAAGATTCCAGTAAACGCCCTTTAGTAAAAGGAACAATTTCTAAAAAAACTGCACTCATAATATGTGTGCTATGTGTCATCGGTGTATTTGTAATAGTTTTTTTATTTTTTTATAAGAATCAACTCTCATTTTATTTGGGAATATTATGCATAATAGTTGCTGCCATTTTTGGTACAATATATAACTTGTATGGAAAAAGATTCAGTTTTTCTGCCATTATTTCTGCTCTTGCAGATGCTTTATTTGTATTAGTAGGCGCATTTCTTGTTTCGAATGATATAAATCTTAATATATTTACTTGGGTTGTTTTTATTCTTGTATTTACCCAATATTTTTTCATGACCGCAGTAGTTGGCGGAATAAAAGATGCTGACCATGATATACTTATGAATGTAAAAAACATAGCTTTGGCGAGTGGTGTTAGGGTTTACGAAGAAAATAAACTTTTTATCCCTATAAGGTTTAAAGCCTTTGCATTGGGTATAAGATTTTTTGATGGTTTTGTCGTGTTTGTCCCCTTTGCTTTTTACAGAGCAGATTACGAATTATGGCATATTCTACTATTGTTATTTCTTGTTTTAGTGGTACTGTATTTTAGTGTAAAACTGATAAATATTAAAACCCTTGAAAGACGAGGTAGAACCGTTAAAATTCTGGGGTTACAGGGAGTTTTACGGTATTCTTTTGTTCCTATTATACTCGTTCCAGTAATTGGTTTATTTTATGCATTTTTATTAGTTATTTTCCCACTTTTATGGTATATTATCTTTAGATTTACAGTTGTAAAAGATTATTTTGCATCTTGATTTAATCTTGATGATTAAAGGAATCACATTTTTTTATGAAATATATCGCAAATAATTTAAATTATGTCAATCAATTTCAAATCATGAGTGTTAACAGAAATTCAAAATCAACGATGCGTAGCGACAATTACATCCAGTATGCCTTAAAAGATATTTTACCTGCTGATGATGCATTTCATGGATCAATAAAACATGTTGCCGCAGAGTGGTGGTATTTTGATGCGATTTTTACTAATAATTACAGTTTACATGTTGGATGCAGGACCTTTTCTAAAAAAAATTTTGGTCTAGTATCACCATTCTTAGAGATATATAAAGATGGTAAATTAGTAGCAGATGCGGTAAAACGATACTTTTTTCGTGATTTTCATACATCCTCAGAATTTCCTATGGTAAAACTAGCTGGTGACACTATCATTGGATTTGATGAACAGAAATATAGAGATAAAAAAGAGTGGATGTATGAGCTTTCATTAAAAATAGATGAATGCGAGGTTCATCTAAAATTTATAGGTACTACTAAAGGATGGAAATATGAGACCGCTGCAGAAAGCTGGGTTGTTGCTTTACCGAAAGCATCTGTAACAGGTGAGATTATCATTGATGGGGATAAAATGGAGGTTCAGGGTACTGGTTATCATGATCATAACTGGAACTATACAATATGGACACCTATAAACTATGGTAAAGCGTGGTATTGGGGCAGAATAATCAGTGAAACATTTAATTTATCCTGGGCAAAAATAATGAAAACATCTTCACAAGGGGAATTACTCGCTATAATAAATCAGGATGATAAAGGCTATTTTCCAGTTAATCCAGAGAATATACACTTTAAATCTAACAGATTTATTTATAATCACAGGAGGAAGATACCAACAAGTTTTACTCTAAAAATAGACGATACTGCCAGAGGTGCCCCTATCAATGTCGATATCCAGATGGATACATATAATATACATTATAGTAGAGCATTGTTTTTCCCATATTGGAGGTATCATGTAAAATCAACAGGCTTTATCTCAGTTGGTTCTCATAAAGAAGTTGTAAATAATACGCAGATAATGGAATATCTAAAGTTTAGCTAGACTTTATTGTAATCAGAAAAACTCAAATAGAGCCAGCTTTTTCATATATCCTATGAATAAGATTGTTGCTTATGCAAAACTGTTGCGTATACCTGGTCTTGGAGCGCTTGCTATTCCACCTGTGATTGGTGCTCTAACTGTTGGTGTTTCTGATTTTTTTACGCTTGCTATACTTTTTGGTATCGGCGCCTGTTCTGCCATGTATGGTTTTATTCTTAATGATTATGCGGATGTTGAGTTAGATTCCCTTGTTGATGATCTTTATGGGAAACCATTGGTGAGTGGTGATATATCAAAAAAAACAGCTGTTGCAATATGTGTATTTTTAAGTTTGATAGCATTTTTACTTCTGTTTTATTTATTCCGTGGAAAGGTTCTAGATGATTACAAATTTTTTTCGTTATTATGCATAGTGCTCGCTGGCATCTTAGGTAGCATATATGATCTATATGGTAAAAAAATCGCTGGGTCAGATTTCTTTGTCGCTATATCAATGGCTTTCCTGTTCTTAGCTGGTGCTCTCGCTGTTGGAGTTCCAAATGTAATCACATGGATTATTTTTATCCTCACTTTTAACCAGACATTACATATGAATGTGGTTGAAGGTGGCATAAAAGATGCTGATCATGACTACAAGATGGGTGTTAAAAACATAGCTCTTTATTCTGGTGTACGCGTTGAAAACAATGCTATAACTATACCATTTTCCTTTAAAATGTTTGGGATGGGAATTCGTCTGTTCTCAGCTTGTCTACTTTTCATACCATTTTTTATTTTTGGCTACAATTACTATGTCTGGCAACTTATCATACTAGCATTAGCAACATTTGGCGTCCTATTCTTCAGCATTAAACTTTTATCAATCAAGATTTTTTTGCGTAACAAAATCCAGAAATACATTGGTATTCAATCGTTTTTGAGATATTCACTTGTTCCAATTATGCTTATGTCAATCATAAACCCGCTAATATGTGTATTTCTAATTATTTTCCCTATTTTATGGTATATCATTTTAACTCCGCTAGTTGGGGAGAGACTTTTCAGACCACGGATGTAAAAATGAACCAAAGAAAAAATATATGTATAATCGGGGCAGGTATCGGAGGTTTAACCGCTGGGGTGCTTTTAACTAAAAAAGGACATAGAGTAACAATATTCGAAAAAGAGCCTATGATTGGTGGCAGAGCGCTTTCGTTTTATCCTTCCAATTTTACACTTGAGGAATACAAAAATCTCCTAGCAAGATTCCATATGAATATAGCCTTTTCAGAACCTGACCTAGAAACAATTTTTGAGAAAAAAATGCTAGATGGCTATAAACTAGACCTTGGATATCACACGATTGGTGGTGGGGTTTTATCTAACACAAATAACATATTATCTCAACTAGATGAACACATTGAAATCCTTGAGTCATATGTTGGTTTTATAAAAGAAAACGGTTATGATTTTCCTTTTTTATCAAGAGTTGACAAGATCAAGATATTCCCAAATATATTCAGACTTCTTTTTTCTAGTGAAAAAACAATGAAAAAATTAGATTCTATTTCAATGACAGAAACCATCAAAAAATATGGCAAAGGCAAGATGAAACTTATCCTCGAGATTTTTTCCAGATCGATCACGACAATGAATAACCTTGATAAAATTTCAACTGGGGAAATGTTACGCGCTCAGAGAGGTCTTTTAAAAGGATCAAAACCAGTTGGGTACCCTAAAGGTGGGCTTGGTAGCATCACACAGAAGCTAGCTAATTATATTATAAAAAATGGTGGCGTGATAAATTTAAAAAAACCTGTGCAGAAAATTGTTATTAAAGACAACAAAGCTGTTGGGGTTGTGGTAGACGATAAAGAGCGAACTTTTGACGTTATAATCTCTAATGTATTAGTTCAGGATCTTTTTAAAATCGCTGATGAAAAATACTTCCCTAAAGAATATGTGAAAGAGCTTAAATCACTAAAGGGAACAGGTAGTCTATGTGCCTATTATTCTCTAAAAAAAATTGATCCATTTCTAGTTGGTAAAACATTTCATTTTATAGAGAGAGACGCTGGTGTTGATGGCGAAGATGCTGTTGGTATGATTGATTTTATGTCAGCATCACAAGATGCTGGTCTCGCCCCAGAAGGTTGTTACCTTGTTCAATCATACATAATTTGTACACCAGAAGAAGCAAAGGATAAAAAAACTTTAACTAAACTAAGAGGTTTTCTTGATAAAAATCTTAAACAGCTTGTCCCTGATTTTCATAAAAACCTTAACTGGTGTATATATCCTACGATATGGCATCTTGATGGGGTAGCTAAGACAATTGATAGAGATAAACCAAAAATTCAGACACCAGTAGATAACCTATATTTGGTTGGTGATTGTGTAAAAGCTCCAGGAATAGGTTTTACCTGTGCATTAAACTCAGTAAGTATTTTAATGTATTTTTTAGAACAAAACAATGATTAATTTAAACTTTCACCAAATTTTATAGGATAAAAAAGCCTTGGAAAAACATTTAATATATGGACTGATACGAGTAGACGATGAAAAAGATTGAGCCAAGTGAGATCCGTGATAAATTCGGGAAACTAACAATAAAAGAACCTTATAGCAAAACCAAATGGTTTTCAGTACATATAAGAGGCTATATAGATTTATTTCGTGCATTCACGTTATTTGCACCACTTGTTGTATCAATGTTTATAGCTGTTGCAAGTCTTGTATATAACCTAGAGAAAATTAAACCATCTTTACTACAGGATTGGTTGATAACAGTTGGTTATACAAGTTTTACTATTGTTTTAGTGAATGCTGCATCAAACGCGTTGAATCAAGCTACTGATGTAGAAGCTGATAGGATATCGAAACCATACCGACCTATCCCTAGAGGCGTTGTAAAACCTGATGAGGCAACAAGTCTCGCCTACCTATTATACCTATTTGCTTTGATAAGATCTGTAACAATTAACCTATGGTTTGGTATATTCATATTTCTCATAATGATATTTACAGTAACCTATTCTCTCCCCCCAAGGATAAAACGAATTATATTTCTTAATCAGATATGGATTGCTGTACCAAGAGGTTTACTTGGTATACTTGCATCATGGAGTGTTTTCGGGGATCCTTTCCAGAGAGAACCCTGGATAATTGGTACGATTGCTACTTTATTTTTAATTGGTGGAATGGCGACCAAGGATATAGTTGATAGCGATGCAGATAAAAAAACTGGAATACGCACCATGATAAATACTTATGGGGTTAAAAAAACAGCTTTTATATCATTACCATTTATGTTTTTCCCATTTGCATCGATCCCGGTACTAATAAACATGGGTTTTTTAGAGGAGTATCTTTGGCCATTGACGTTTTTACTTATACCAAGCTTTATTGTATTTTATCTCATGATTAAAGAAAGTGAAAGTAAAACCCTAGAGAATGTTCATGCTTGGTCAGTTATGTACATTGAATACATATTCTTCGCGATTGGATTTACTTTATTAGTAATATTCAGTGATCTTATTTAAATGCTAAAAATTTAAAAAGGTTTGATAAATTTATTTGGTATGTTCAAAAGATTTTATTGATTCGGTTGCTAGATCCTTGTATTCTTTTTCTGTTTTTTCGAATTCCTTGTGTGTAAAATAACTTAGATAGCTAGCCGCTATTCTATGCAAGTAATAGCCTATTATCTCTATCTCACGAGGTGTATAGTCTTCTTCAGTTAATTGACAGTTCAGGCTATGTGCTTTTTTACGCAGTTCATCTAGAGAACGGGGTCCCAATATGTTTTCTTCATCAGGCATGTAAATAGGTATGTTTTGTTAGCTTAAAATTTTATTTGTTTATAACTTTTAAATAAAATATTTAGTAAAAATGTCGGGGGCGGGAGTTGAACCCGCGGCCTCCTGATATCTTAGCGCAAGGCTAAATACGAACCCCTTTAGCTGAGCTTATGAGTCAGGCGCTCTAACCAGGCTGAGCCACCCCGACGTAACAGAGAACAGAACAACGAAGTATTTATAAAAACTTTCATGATAATAAGAATTTTTATTCCATAACAAGTTTTTTCTTTGCACGTAAAAAAATAATAGGAACTGAAAGTTCTTTCAACCTTTTTCTAAGCTCCGTATCATTTGTAACGACAACACCATCGGTTTCTTTAGCTAACTCAATAATGGAATCATCTGCATTTTCTGATTTAACATCAACAATCTCGTATTTTTCAATGAGTTTAATAGCTGCTTTTGCTTTCATCTTTTTTTTACCAGCCTGCTCTTTTTTTGCCAAAAAATCTAGTTCATCTACAACAGCTTTTGGAACAACAACCGCATGAGAACCCAAGAGGCGAGTGAGTTCATTCTCTAAGTCTATAGAGAATTCAAAAAGCATCATTATAGCGCTACTATCAAGAATAACTACTTTGTGTATTCTATCTCCCCATAACCTATCAGATGCCATCTACTATCAATCCTTCTGCTTATAGCCGTTCTCTGTTTTTCCATAGCACAAACCGGCAGCTTAAGTTTAACTTTAACTTTTTCACCATAAGCAGAAGTAACGATACCAACTGTGGTAGCAGTACCAATTGTAAGCATCAACGGTTCATTTGTTCTTATAGGATCAACATCCTTTTCATCAACAGTTCCAACAACCCTTTTCAGTAGATGTATAGATAAACCAAAATCCTCAACAACAGGTGGCATCTCACCAGGTTTTCCAACAACCTTACCAACATATGCATCTGATTTAGTTCTATCTGGATCAAGACCGGTTCCAACAGCTATAAGACCACCAGGTGAGGCTTCTTCAACAGACTTACCACCAGTCATAAGAGATTCAATTGTAGCAATTATAGGCTCAGTCACTTTTTTTCCCTCAACCTCGATTTTCCTACCAGGAGCTATCTCTATTTCGTCACCTTTTTTGAAAACACCTTGAACCAATGATCCACCGATTACACCACCCTTTAAATCAGCTGGTCTAGTCCCAGGTTTATTTATATCAAAACTTCTAGCGACATACATGAAAGGTGGTTTATTTTTATCCCTCTTCGGAGTAGGGATATATTTCTCCATGACTTGAATAAGAACATCTATGTTAGTATCATGGTGTGCGCTCACAGGAATAATTGGTGCATTCTCTGCGCATGTACCCTCAATAAATTTCAGAATCTGCTCATAATGTTTGATAGCATTCTTTTCAGATACTAAATCTATTTTGTTTTGAACAATTATAATGTTTTTAGCACCAACTATGTCAAGCGCTGTTAAATGCTCCCTAGTCTGAGGTTGAGGACAAGGCTCATTTGCAGCGATGACAAGCACAGCACCATCCATAATAGCAGCACCAGAGAGCATAACAGCCATCAGAGTCTCATGACCTGGTGAGTCAACAAAAGAAACAACACGCAACAACTCAGTAGCACTACCACAAACAGGGCATTTACTCTTGGTGGAATAACACTGAGGCTCATCACATTTGGGGCATTTATAGAAAGCAGCATCAGCATAACCAAGTTTTATAGAAATACCTCGTTTAATTTCTTCAGAGTGTTCATCAGTCCACTTACCAGTAAGCCTCTGCGTCAGAGTAGTTTTCCCATGGTCAACATGACCAATCATACCAATATTTACTTCAGGTTGTTTTGGTAAACTCATCTACTGCTCCTCTTTTTTCTCTCCTTCAGATTTGGTTTCTACGGGTTTCTGTTCTCCGCTACCAATAATTTGATCAATGGGTTTTGAGCTATACTTAATTACTTTCATATTAATCTGAACTATGTCTTGGCTGATAGTGTTTCCTCTAATGGATTTTTTACGTCTTAAACCCTTTTCAGTTGGTTTGAAACCCTTGCTTTTACTCACCAGTATTCGCCTTCGACCAACACCTGGAAGATCACTTCTCATCGGGAAACCATCTTTATCAGAGCCACCTGTTATCTGCAATTTATAACCTGGTAGCGAAATAAATATACCGTCTACCTCATCACCAACTTTTTTGCCTATTAAAGAGTTAGCATGATGTCCACTAACAGGTATTTGGTATGATTTACCATTTTTTGTGTCATTTACAACAACTTTGAATTCTACCATACTATTTTTTCTCCTTTAATTTGTTTTTAAACTTAAACTTTTTCAGGTAACAAGATTACATATTAATAAGTTATTGTTTAGATAACACATCAGAAAAAGTCTGAAATATATAAAAAAATATTTAAGGGAAATGTAGATAGGCTGCTACTAAAAACTGGTAGTTGTGTGGGGAGGAAAAATGACTGAATTCGTCTGGTATTGGACAAAAGGAGAAAGTAGGATATACACGAAAAAAAGTGATATAGCTGAAAAAGCCTTGAAAGAAGGAACTCTTGTAATGGGAATGAGGCTAAAACCAAATATAATTAAATATTAAAAAAAACAAATTTTACTGGTTAATGCAATAGTTTCATTTGCTTTTGAGTTCATGCAACGGAAGCTTTTTAGATAGTTACTATATTAGGCTATAGAAATTATGTCTGATATAGATTATAAAAAATTGCTTAATAGGGTGCTAAGTGATCAGTCTGCGAAGAAAGTTGTCGAAGATCGTTTTAAAATGCCTAAGGCAGAGATATTTTATGAGGGCAATACTACTGTTATAAAAAATTTTGATAAGATATCTGATGCTATTAATCGTGATCCTCAGCTTATTTTTAAGTTTCTTTTAGGTGGTGTTGGTACAGCTGGTGAGATAGATGGTAGTAGGGCTGTATTTCAGGGTAAGATACCGATGAAGCAGTTGCAGGATAAGTTGAAGGATTATGTGGATCTTTATGTGATTTGTTCTGAGTGTAATAAACCTGATACTCATCTTGTTAAGCAGGATAGGATGATTTTGATTAGATGTGATGCTTGTGGTGCTTTTCGTCCTGTTACTAAGGTTACTAAGAAGAAGCTTCTGCAGCAGCCTGTTGAGGATTTGAAAGAGGGTATGACGTACGAGTTGACGATTAAGGATATTGGTAAGAAGGGGGATGGTGTTGCTTTTTTTGATAGGTATGTTATTTATGTGCCTGGTGCAGTTAAGGGTTCTACGGTTAAGATTAAGATAGAGAAAGTTTCTGGTACTGTTGCTTTTGGCGAAGTTGTGAAGGACTAAGTTTTGTTATTAGCGAAAAATATTTAAACCGAACTACATATGTCATGACGTTGTCTGACGTTTGATGTCGTTTGTCATTTGTTAGACAGACAAACGATACATGTTATGACAACAATTTGGTATATGTGAGGAGAAGAAGATAATGGAGAAAAACCGTATAACAATTCGACTGCCTCAACATGATCTTCACTCGATAGATCTTTTTATCAGAGCAGGCGAATTTTCTTCTCGATCTGAAGTGATAAGACGTGCAGTAAATGAGTTCATAACAAATTATGCAGCAACAGTTATTGAAAAAGCTGAGAAGATCAAAAAGGTTCAAGAATTGGAGCTTGCGGTTGAATCCATTGAACCTTACATAAAGAAATGATGGTTAGTTAGACTGTAGGGGGGATGGGATGCACCCCGAGAAGGGCGCCAGAAAATGGCGTCCTTCAAACTACCAGAATAGGAGGAAGATGGGATGACCACAAACAACGGAAAAAGTATGAATATGGAAAGTTTTATCGCAAGTGCGATAGAAAATAAGGCTGATGAAGAAAGTAAAATAAAGATTGATGACGGTTTGTTTGGTACTCCACGTATAATGATAGTAGGTTGTGGAGGAGCTGGTGGAAACACAATAACAAGACTTAAAAAACTTGGTGTAAAAGGCGCAGAAACAATTGCCATAAACACAGACAAAATGGCTTTAGACTTAGTTGAAGCAGACAAAAAAGTGTTAATAGGCAAGAATCTGACTAAGGGACTAGGCGCTGGTGGTTTCCCAGAGATAGGAGAGCGCGCCGCCCGTGAGTCCAGCGCACAACTTGAGGAATTACTAGCAGGAGCAAACCTTGTGTTCATCTGCGCAGGTATGGGTGGTGGTACTGGTACTGGTTCTGCACCTGTTGTTGCTGAAATAGCAAAAAAACAGGGTGCTATTGTCACTGGTATGGTTTCAACACCTTTCAATGTTGAGAGGGCAAGACTTATAAAAGCAGATGAAGGCCTTGACAAACTAAGAGTAACTGCAGACAGCACTGTTGTTCTCGACAACAACCGTTTATTAGAATTCGTTCCAAACCTACCAATAAACCAGGCTTTCTCTGTGATGGACCAGCTCATAGCTGAGACAGTAAAAGGTATATCTGAGACTATAACAATTCCATCTCTAATAAACCTTGACTACGCGGATATGAAGGCTATAATGAACTCAGGCGGCCTATCTGTGATGCTCTGGGGAGAAGCAGATGAGGATGCCGGTGTAGACGCAATTGTACACGAAGCACTTAACCATCCACTACTTAATGTAGACTACAAAGGAGCAAACGGTGCACTTGTACACATAACAGGTGGACCGAATATGAGCCTAAAGTATGTACAGGATGTGGCAAAGAAACTCACTGAGAATCTAGACTGCTACGCAAACGTTATACTAGGCGCAAGAGTACTACCAGAGTTCGAGGGTAAATGCAGGGTGATGGCGATCATGACCGGTGTACAATCACCAAACCTACTCGGCCCAAAAAGCGCATCAGCAATGGACAGAATGCCAACAAGACAAACCGTAACTCACCCAAAGTTTGGCATTGACTTCGTGAGATAAACAAAAAAACTTTTTCTTTTTCTTTTTTTAATTATTTTTCCCCTATAAAATTATTTTTGTACCATTAAAAGATTCATCGAGTATCGCTTTCTCTAGTTGGTCAAGTTTTTTCCCGTTTACAACATAAGTGTTTAACCTTGCTTTTTTTATTATTTTAAGAGCAGGCCCATCGATAACAACGTTTTTACCAGCTATATCCCAGCTTGTACCATACTCGTCAATAAGGTGTTGTATAAACACGGTTTTAAGTTGTTTTGCATCAGAGTATTTGTTAGGATCTTTGTCATAAACCCCATCTACGTTTGTCGCTATGATATACCTGTCAGCTTTTACTTTTTCTGCTAGCTCAGCACCAACCATGTCTGTGCTATGACCTGGTGTTGTACCGCCCATAACCACTATTGGTTTGTTTATTTTCTTCGCCTCAGAAGTAGTAGATGGTATCTTTTTATTTGATATTTTAAGTATGTTGGTTAATAGTTTTGCGTTAAGCCTAGTTATATCTATACCGATTTCATCCAATGTTTTTTCATCAAGTTTTAGTTCACGACCTAGTTTTATGTAAGCTCTAGCTGTTTTTCCACCACCGATAACCAGATATATTTTGTATTTTTTACATAGTTTTTCAAACATGTCTTTAAGTTTTTTAAAAAAAATTAAGTCCGCTTCATCTGATAATATGACTGATCCGCCGAGGGATATCACTATTCTTTCCATGAAAAGAGTGTATGCATATTTTGATTTATTAGAGTTGTTAAAACTACAAAAAAGGTTTTTTTTATGCTACCTCTGGACCAATCTGTCCTTTCTTAGGTGTTGCCCCAAGTCTAACCTGTGGTAGTGGAATAGGTGGTGGTAAACCTAGGTCCTTAGCTATGCTTACTGCCTCTGGGACGCATGCGTGCATAACAGCTGTGTGAATCTGACTTGCTATCTGATCAGGCATCTTACGAGTGTTTCTCCATTCATTAGTGATTTTCTTTGCATCATTATCCTCATAATACAGAGAACCTTCAAGTTTAATCATACCTATAGGTCCATAGCTTGCGATATATTGGAAATCAATGATTGCTTCATTTTCTTTTACATCAATCATCTGGGTTATTGTACTATTATGGTCTATGCGTATCTGTTGAGGGCGTTCACTAGGGTTTATGAAACGTCTTGCTTCAATGGATTTTAGTTGTATGTTTTTGATTTTCATATATAAACCTGATAACAGACAACAGATTTTTACTTCTTTCGTTAATTTAGGCATTGGGGACAGAATTAACTAGGTCTCATTCTTACAGTAAAAATGTTATGTAAGAATGCTATTGAGAATAATG
>JARYMC010000033.1 GCA_029907305.1 Candidatus Thermoplasmatota archaeon | reverse complement strand
TATTTCCCTCTGCTATTATCAATATGGTTATTTTTATTTTATTTTGCTTTCTTGCTGTTTTAGTTTTAGTTGTATTTTATGGGATTTATCTGGTTATCAAAGGAAGAAAAGAGTTTAGTCAGAGCCATGGAAAAAATGTGATTTTTGCAAAATGGCTTATCATATTTGGGATAATATTTTTTGTAGTTGCAGGAATTTTTATTATACCAATATTCTCAAATCAAATAGTCATTTTATCAATTGTAACTGCAATTATGGGCGTTCCATTTTGGCTTGCTCTTATTTATTTAATTAAAGAATTAGCAGAAAAGAATATTAAAAAATTACTTTCGTTAACCTTTTTTATTTATATTATTACTATTCCTATAACACGCTATGTTAATTTTATTGATGTGACAAATGAGGCGAGTTTGTTTAATTTATATCTCTTAGCAACCTTAATTGGCTTCATTCCGAGTCTTATACTTGTTTTCTGTTATTATAAAACGTATATCAAACTTAAAGAAATAAGCAATCCGATCTAAAAATCTCAGAAATTTCAAGGATAAACGTTATTTATCTGAGGTTTTATAAAGTAATACTTGTTTTGAAGTTGCAGTCAAAGGAAGGGAAATATGAAAAAAATAACAGTATCATTAATTATCTTGACGATAGTTGGTGTTGGATTTTTAAGTGGTTGCATTAATGAGAAAACAACTGAAAATGGTCAGACGGAAACTAAGACGTTCTCAGATAATTTTGTTGGCAGATGGACAGTTGATGGCTACAATGGAATTATTTTTTATCCAAACCAAACGCTGTCATATTATGGCGAACCTGGAACTTGGTTATTAAATGACAGTAAATTAGAGATTGAGATTACTATTTGGAATTGGAGTGCTTCAGTTGATTTTAATTTTTCAGATAATTATAATAAACTTAATCTTACAGGATTAAGTTCAAGTATATGGACAGGGGAACCTAAAACTATATCTTATACAAAGCAAGATACAATGCAAGAAGAAACAACGATATATGGTCCTTCAGATGATGACAGTTGGAGAGATGAAATACCTGATAATCTGGGATATGTAAATGAAGATTTTAGATTCGGAATTAACATACCTGATGGATGGAGCCTCCCCTTTTATGGTGGTATCACTTCAAATATGGTTACCTTTTGCAATAATCCTCATGCCATACTTCCAATACTTACTGTTACTCAAACTCCTTTTTATTTGAATGATACTATTACATTAAAAGATGTTGTTGAACAATGGATGAATATTTATCCAAATGCTACGAAAACCGAATGTACTATTGGTAGTTTAGATGGCTATGAGATAAGATACCCGTCTTACGAATTTTTAGATTATTATGTTATACGTAAAGATGTTTTGGTTGGAGCTTATGAAAAAGTTTTTATCATCTCTTATCAAGTAGCCGAAGATGATTATGATGATTATTTACATATTGTAGACGAAAGTATAGATTCTTTTATGATATTTGAAGGAAAAACTTCCTTTGACTGGCTTAACAAAATGGTCGGTATATGGCATACTCCACCAATGGAGGATATTTTAACATTCACCTTTAGTTTTACAGATGTTAAAATAGGTTTTGAAGGGGATTATGAGACGGAAAAACAAAATTTCGAGTTAAAAGAAGGAAAACTCGTCTTCACATGGGATGATGGTTCTGGCAGTGAATATTCGGAGGAAAATGATTTCTTTTTCTCAAATAATTATCATACACTTACTTTAATATCGGATTTTTTAGGCAAAACAATTCTCATAAAACAAACATAGAAATGAATTAAAGAAGAATTTTAGAATCGAAGGGTACTTAAAAGAATTTTTGTCTATTTTGTTTTTCTTAATTTCTACGGCTCTATTATTACTTTGATAGAGTCTTTTGCCTGTGCCACAAGTTTGAACCCTTTCGCCGTCTCAGAGAGTGGTAATTTATGTGTTATCATATCTGTAACAACGATTTTTTTTGTTTTAATCAAATCAATTGCTTCTGCTATATCCTTTGGAGCACCAGCATAAGTTGAAAACATTTTTACTTGTTTATTCCAAAGATCAAACAATGGGAATGGTATTTCTACACCGGGTTCTGTTGGTGCAAAAAAGAGAATAGTTCCACCTGCTTCAACAGATTGCAGTCCTTGTTTTACAGCCGATGGCGCCCCAGTAGAAATCACAACCATATCAGCTAGTTTCCCATCATTATATTTTTTAATCTGCTCTGGTACGTTTTCTCTGGCGTTTATTGCAAAATCGGCACCAAACTTTTTCGCTGATTTTAGGCGATACTCATCAATATCTGTTGCTATAATACGTTTTGCGCCCCATGCACGAGCTAGTTTAATCTGAAGTAAACCAGAGATACCGCTACCTATTACTAGAACATCTAACCCTGGTTTCATACCCGCTGTTCTTAGTCCTCTTACAACACAAGCAAGAGGCTCAATGAAAACACCCTCATCATAAGATATCTCTTTTGGTAGAACAAACACACCATTTTTGATGTTAATTTCTGGTACTCTAAGGTACTCTGCGAAACCACCTGGGTAAAAGTTTGTTGTATGAAGCGTATGACAAAGAGTTTGTTTATCCTCTAGACAAAAACTACAGTTATCACATGGTACATGGTGTGAAACAAAAACACGGTCGCCAACCTTGTATTTTTTAACTTTTTTACCGACTTCAACAATATCCCCAGTGATCTCATGGCCAAGAACCTTCGGTGCTTTCTTGATGCGGTACCATTCCATAACGTCGCTACCACATATACCACTTGCTTTAACTTTTACAAGTAACTCGTTATCATTAATCGTAGGTATTGGCATTTCTTCTATACGTACATCGTTGTTGTTGTAGTACATCGCAACCTTCATTTTTTCTTGTTTCATAATGTTTACAGCCTATAGTTATTTATTTAATAGATTTTATGATTCTGTTATTTAAGAGTGGAAACATGAAAATCAGCATAATATATTATTCAAGAACAGGAAACACGAGGAAAGCAGCACAAATTCTAAAAGAAAAATTTGAAGAAGAAAAAGCTGAAGTCGATCTCATTGAAATTGAGCATGTTAAAAGACCAGGTTTTTTCACTGCTGGCAGAGCAGCTATAAAACAATTGGAATTACCGATAAAAAACACTGATTTTGATTTGGAAAAATATGATGCTATACTAGTTGGTTCTCCAACATGGGCTGGATACCCTTCACCTTTTGTTAAAAGTTTTATGAATAAAGCTGAGAATATAAATGGCAAAAAAGCAGCTGTTTTCAGTACTGGTATAAGCCCAATTAATAACAGAGAGAAGTTCAATGAGATTATTAGAAATAATTTAGAAAATGCTGGGGTTAAAATAGTTGATAGTTACTTGGCATTAAGAATGAAAAAAGAACAAATTTTAGATGGAGAGCAAAATATAGATAGTTTTGTAAAAACTGTATTAAAAAAATTGGAATTGGAGATGAAATAATATGGGTTTGTTTGGACCAGATAAAATAACCTTGATGCTGGAGAAATATAGCTACAAACCTGGTGAAACAATAAAAGGTACGGTTAAGCTTAATTTGAAAAAATCAACCAAAGCACGAAAATTAGAAGTAGGATTATTTGGGGAAAGAAAAGAGAGAACACGGAGTCATGATGGAAAAACACATACAAGAACAGTGACAGTATTTAATTTTAAAATACCACTTGGTGCTGAAGGAGAATATCTAACTGGAGAGTATCCTTTTGAAATACCGATTCCGAATAACATCTTATCTATAGATACTCGCCAAAATATGGACCCAAGATTAGGTGCTGTTGTTGATACGATAAGTATGCTAAGTGGACAGAGAGTTTATCCTGTAGAGTGGTTTGTGAAATCCCAACTAGATGTACCTATGATGTTTGATGTTAAAAAAGAACAGAAAATCATAATAATACAATAGTAAAAATTTTATGATACATTGATTTCTACTTTGTCACTAATATCTAACTTCTTGGGCATATCTAAAGAAGCGTAAATATACCATTTGTCTTTTTCTACATAGTTAGCATATCCCTTATTTACTCCCCAGTCAAGAAGTTTCTTTTGCATCCCAATTGCGCTTTCTGCTTCAGGTGTCTTTAATTTTTGGAATATATCGATAGGTATCTTAATTTTAAATGGGTATGTTTCATTCCAATATTCCTTTTCTACATCCAAAATAACCTCGTCTTTATAAACATTACAAGAGTTGTAAGTGGTTTTTCCTCTGGAGATAATCTCAAAACCTCTATCTACGATTAAGGCGACTTTTAAAGCCTTAGCGTATCTTTGTTTCTTTAAACTCGAAGTGACAATACCTTCTATTGTATCAGCAGGAACATAATTTGTTTTTTTCAAGAGATATGTTAATTTGTTTTGGCGATTTATCTGATTTATCTTTAAATATTAAATATAATGTTAATGCGATTCCTATTACTGAAAAAAATAAACCAAAGGAAAAAATATCCATGATGCACTATCTACTCCTTTGATAAGTACTGCTTGAGAAGGATTATTAGGATTATAATAGATTGTAACTGTTTTTCCGACAGGATAATTTTCTACTAGTTGATAAGCAGCGTTATAGTCTGAAGAATAAGCATAACCATATGATATCATATCTGATGTTTAGTTAATACCGTTTTAAATTATATTGGTAGGTAATTTTTGCACCATAAGTTGGTCCACCCCTACTGCTGCTACTCCTATCTATATCAGAAAATAAAATTATTCCGTCTGTCGATGGCCAATTTTCAGTTTCTTGACCTTTTATAATATTTGTTAAACTAATTCCAATAAAAGAAAAACTGATAAGAAACCATATAATCATAGCGATGACTAAGCCTTTTCCTCGTACTGTTCGACTTGAATATCCTGTTGTTGAAATGGTAGATATTTTCATATTTATTTTTTCTCCTCAAAAAGTAAATAAAAAGAGAGGTATAATTTATTTCTCTTTTACTTTACATTGATCTAAGTCTTCTTATTCTTTCATCAAGCGGTGGATGTGTTGACCATATTGAGTCGCGTAAAGCTCTTTTGAATGGGTTAGCTATGTAAAGTGGTGCAACTGTCTTTGAGCCTTTTGGATCATCTGGTAAATCATTTTTTATTTTTTCTAAAGCCCTTGCAAGTCCCTCAGGGTTTCTTGTTAAATATGCTCCATCTGCATCAGCTAGGTATTCTCTTCTCCGTGAAATAGCTAGATAGGTTAGTCTTGAGAAGATCGGTGCAAGAATAACAAAGATAAGAGCAATAAGAATAGCGATTCCACCACCGTCTTTCTTATTTCCTCTTCCACCACCACTCCAGAATAATGATCTTAATGCTATCTCTGCTAGAAGCGCAATGGTTCCAACTACTGCTACAGTAACTGTCATAACTAGGATATCTCTGTTTTTTATATGGCTCATCTCATGACCTATAACGCCCTCAAGTTCTTCCTTATTTAATTGTTGAAGTGCTCCTGTTGTTGCGCATATTATGGCTTCCTCTGGTTTTTTACCTGTAGCAAATGCGTTGATGTTCCTGGAGTCTTGTACGTAAACTTTTGGTGTTGGAAGACCTGCTGCGATAGCCATCTCTTCAACCTTGTACATAAGAAGTTTTTCTTCTCTGTTTTGTGGGTTGGCAGGTCTCGCACCAGCAGCAGCAATAACAGTTTGAACAGAAAAAGAATAGGTTATCATTAGGTAGAACAAGGCTATAGGTAAAGCAATTGCCATAGTGAAATAAGGTGGAACACCTAGTAACAATCCTATGGCAAATATTACACTGAAAAGTAGAAGGACCATAAACATACAGATTATTACTGTGTCTCGCTTGTTTTTCCGTATGTGGTCCTCTAAAAGCATTTGTTTTTCCATAATATCAAACAAGTGTTACATTTTTTTAGAAAGAAACTTTTGGTACTTCTCTTGATGCCTCAGGTATCTGCAGCATCTGTTTTTCTTTCCTGTCACCTGCGAAAAGCTTCCCAGGATACGTCTCTATCAGGTTGTTGTATGCCAAAACAGAGTCGTTATAGTGTTGTCTCGAATAAGCTATCTTATCCTCAGTGTGAGTGAGTTCATCCTGAAGGTTCAAGAAGTTCTGGTTTGCCTTAAGATCAGGGTAGTTTTCAGCGACAGCAAACAAGGTTTTTAAAGTACCTGTAAGCATGTTATCTGCATTTATACTCTCTTGAGGTGTCTTTGCGTTCATGATAGCTGCCCTTGCCTTTGTAACATTCTCCAAAACCTCTCTTTCATGTTTCATATATCCTTTTACGGTCTCCATAAGGTTAGGTATCAGGTCTGCTCTACGTTTAAGCTGTACATCTATCTGTGCCCATGCGTTATCTATCCTGTTTTCATATACTCTTATTTTGTTGTAATAGCTAAAGAAGAACGCTATAACAACTAATACAATTATTACTACAATTAGTAGTATTATCCATTCCAACATAGTTTTTGCCTCTTTTCCTCTCCAAATCTTTTTTATTTTTAGGGATAATACGATTTTTTTATTTAAAAGTATGCCTTAATATAACCTTGTTTATTTTTTCTTAGAATTAAATATATCATAGGCTTCTTTCACAGTAGCCTTGTTGTGAACAATTGCACGTACAGCCTTAATCATGTTGACTGGGTTTGTACTCTGAAAGATGTTACGACCCATATCAACACCAATTGCTCCAGCCTGTAAAGCATTATAAGCCATTTCAAAAGCTTCTTTTTCAGGTTGCTTTTTACCACCAGCAATAACAACAGGAACAGGACAGGTTTCAATAACCTTCTCAAAATCTTTAACATAATAGGTTTTAACAATATGGGCACCAAGCTCGGCAGCCATTCGAGAAGCAAGACTCATATAACGCGCATCTCTAACCATGTCTTTTCCAACAGCAGTAACAGCAACAACAGGAATACCATATCGCTCAGCCTCATCAATATAATTAGTCAACCCAAGAATAGTATCACGCTCAAACTCAGCACCAACCAAAATTGAATAAGCAACACCTGAAGCATTTAAACGAATAGCATCCTCTATAGAAACAACTGTTCCTTCATGAAGAAGTTCCTTTCCAATAATGCTTGTTCCACCTGAAACACGCAAAACAATGGGAATATCGACAGTTGGATCAACATAATTTCTTAGAGCGCCTCTTGTAAGCATCAATGTATCGGCAAAAGGCAAAAGAGGATTAACCATTTTTCCAAGATTTTCAAGTCCAGATGTTGGACCCATAAAATAACCATGATCAACAGCAAGCATGACTGTATGACCATCTTTTGGTTTAATTATTTTTGATAATCTATTTTTCATTCCCCAATCCATAAACAAATCACCTTAAATTTTTCAAAGATAATAAATAAAGATTATATAAAATATTTCTAAAAAACTATAGCAAATGTTTATTTACCATATAATATTACATGTTTGACTCCATAGGGAGGAGAATATATGACTGAAATTACTAATTTAGAGCCAAGAATAGTATGGAGACATTTTAATGAAATAAGAAAAATACCTCGATGCTCAAAACATGAGGAAAAAATAAGAGAATACATAATTAATTTTGCTAAAAAAAATAATTTAAAATTCAAAACTGATAAACCAGGTAATGTTGTTATTTCAAAACCTGCAAGTAAAGGTTTAGAAGGCAAACCAACTATTGTTTTACAAGGTCATATGGACATGGTTTGTGAAAAAAACACAGATGTAAAATTTGATTTCACAAAAGACCCAATACAACTAAAACTAAAAGGAGATATTCTAACAGCAGACGGAACAACATTAGGAGCAGATAATGGGATAGGGCTTGCAATAAGTCTAGCAATACTTGAAGATAAAACAATAAAACATGGCCCAATAGAAGCATTATACACTGTTGATGAGGAAACAGGGCTTACAGGTGCATTTGCTTTAGAGCCGCACATGCTTTCAGGAAGAATAATGCTTAATCTAGACAGTGAAGATTTTGGTGTCATAACTGTTGGTTGTGCAGGAGGAGGAGATTCAAAAATTGAGGTCCCAATAAATACACAATCAATTGAGCAAGAGCTTGAAAGCATGATAATTAGAGTCTCAGGTCTTAGAGGAGGTCACTCTGGAGTGGATATTCATGAACAAAGGGGAAACGCCATAAAAATACTTGCAAGAATACTTTGGAAAGCATCAAAAAACCATGACTTCTACGTAACAGAAATTACAGGAGGGGATAAACACAATGCAATACCAAGAGAGGCAAATGCAAAAATATCAATAAATAAAATGAACAAAGAAGCGCTTATCGACTCAATAAAAAAAGAAGAAAAAGATATTTTTGAAGAAATAAAACCAATTGACCCAAATTTCAAGGTAGAAATAGAAAAAACCGAAAAACTAAAAACAGCTTTAACAAAGGATGCACAGGAAAAAATACTAAACTTGCTGCATGGGCTACCACATGGTGTTGATAAAATGAGTTATGATATACCAAATCTTGTTGAAACATCCACAAATTTAGCAAAGGTTTCTTTCAGCGAAAAAAATGTTTTGATAATATTTAGCACAAGAAGTTCAATTAAATCTGCTCTTCAAAATCTAAGAGATCGAATCCGTGCAATTTCAGAGCTTTCCGGTGCAAAAGTAACAGAAGAAACACCATATCCTGGTTGGAAACCAAACCTTGACTCGAAAATATTGAAACTTTCAAAAAAAATATTCAAAGAAATGTATGGTGCTGAACCAAAAGTAGAAGCAATACATGCAGGACTTGAATGCGGAATAATTGGTGAAAAATTCCCAAGCATGGACATGATCAGTATTGGCCCAACACTTAAATACCCGCATTCGCCAGAAGAGCAACTACATGTAAGCACGGTTGAAAAATTCTACAAATATTTATTGAAAATACTAGAAAACATTTAATTAAAAATTGATTTCATTTTGATAATATTTATTTGCAAAAAAATTTACCAATATTATTCCTATTTTTGTTTATTTTAATTAGATTTTTTCAAATAAAGTTTTATTGATTACAACTTAAAATAATACAATATTATAGATAAATATAGATAAATGTTAGTAAAATATAATAAATAGTATTTATATATATATTCTTGGTGATGATTTGGAAGGGATGGGTAAAGAATTATCCATGGTTGAGGAAAGACTTTCAAATCTTCTACAACAATGTAAACTTGATTCATATGTATCAACTGATTCTATAAAAAGGTGGATAAAAGACATAAATGAAGACCCAATGACAATAGTAACCATGCTAACTGGTTTGTTAAACAAAGAAAAACTTGTAGATGCGGAATTATTTCAAAACCTCATTAACACAACAGTAAAACTCAGTCATCTTTTACCTACACAAAAACTCAAAGGCCTAACATATTTTGACGTGCTAAAAGAACGGGAAAAACGTGGAGAACCAACAAATGTAATTATTAAAACAACAACACTTCCACCAATGAAATGGACTGACTACTATTACAAGGCAATGTTATACATGAGTAAACAAAATTTTGTAAAAGCTTCAAAAGAATTTGATAAAACCTTTGAAAAACTCCTTGAAACAAAAACAACAAGTCAAGATATTTATCGTGTTTTTTGTAATGCAGGAATTTCTTATTTGTTTTCAGGAAAACCTTTTCTTGGTCTTAACTGCCTTAAAATAGCACTCGAGTTAAACCCAAAATACACGTTTGCATCAGAACAATTAAAAAAATATGAACAAGGAGAATTTAATGAAATTATTCAATTTGGATTTCTTTCAATGATGAAAAATAATATTGAGGAATGGGAAAAAAGACCTGATTATCTTGTTATGGATAAGGTTTTAAAATGGCCTGAAAAAAAGATACTAAATAAACTTTCCTTATTTGGTGTTTCTGTTGACAAGCAAGAATTTATTAAAGTTGCACAAACTGTTAATTATCCTGAAACTCTTGCTGAAAAACTTTTTTATCCACAAGCAAACATAAAAGGAGAAGATGAAGATTTTATCTGGATAGCAGCATATGCTTTATGGAATATTTACTGTCCAGATATTCCATGTGTTCCTAATTTTAATGATTTAATACATAAATCATTTACATTTGTTTCAAAAACTGATGAAAAAAACAAAAAAAATAAGGAAAAGCAAGAAGATTATGAAAAAGCATGTGCTGACTATTTTGAAAGACTACAACCATATATTTTTTGTAAGAAAAAAGATTTTTTAAAAGACTGGCAAAAGACAATTGACTTAGAAATGAATCCTAGCTATGAATTAAAAACTTTTTTAGTACATCTTTTGGAAAATCCTAAATTTGAAAAAAAAGTTTTGGAAATTACTAATTATCTTATCAAACAGATACCTCATCCAGACTGGAATGGTATAGAATTAATTTCCTGCATTATTCATAATGATCCTAAATGGAATGAGTTATACAAAGAATTAAAAAAGAAGTACCCTTTTTACTGTTATTTAGCCTATGATTTAGCACAGTACTATTTTGAAAAAAAGAATTATTTACATGCTGAGTTTTATTTAACTGAAGCACTTAAAATTATTGATAATCGAGTTGAAAAAAACATGTTTTCAATTGATACAATAAAAACAACAATTTATGATGATTATATGCATGTAATAAATTTTCTTGAAGATGTTTTAGAAAAAAGTAATGCTGACTTGGAAAAGAGAAAATTATTGAATGCTAAAAAACAATTAGTTGAAAAAAATTCAAAAATTTATTCAAAATCCCCAAATCTTGAAAAATATGATAATGCAATGGATAAATTATTTACCAAATTAGAAAAGAAAGAAACAGAAAAAAGTAGTGCATTTCAATATTTTAAATATCTAAGTAAATTTGGTATAAATTTTGAATCAGAAAAACCAGTTGAAACTAAAGAAACTATATTAAAAATACAACCTGAAAGCTTTTTAAGTACAAGAAAGCAAAAAGAAGAAAACCATTGGAATAAAAAATATGGTTCAAAGATTGGACGTAACGATCCCTGCCCTTGCGGCTCAGGGAAAAAGTATAAGAAATGCTGTCTGGAAAAGGATAGGAAAAGATTTGGTATGTAATATAATAAAATAAAGGAAGATGTAAGTATAGGATTAACTTTTTAAAACAAATTAACGTAAATATTGAGATAAAAAAATCAACAACTGGTATTATAGTTGTTTAAGGAAAATCTAAATATTCTAATCATCTTTATAATAGCTGAAATGAAAAAAAGAATTTATACTTCAGGATTTTTAATATGATTCAAACTAATCTTTCCATGTTTCTAAAAGAAGATAGTCCTTCCTATGAAAAGGATAATATTTACATACATAAACCATATATTCGCAAAAACACAATTTTTGCTAGGCAATATCAGCTTGATATTGCAAGCCGGGCTTGTTTGAAAAACACTGCAGTTATCCTCCCAACAGGTTTAGGAAAAACCATTATTGCTTTTCTTGTCATAGCAGAGGTTTTGCCTAAAAAAATTTTATTTTTAGCACCAACAAAACCGTTGATACAGCAACATTATGAAAACTGCAAAAAATATCTTGCAATAGATGAAGAAAAAATAATAATGCTTTCAGGTAATGTTTCTGCAAAAAAACGCGTAAAACTTTTCAACCAAGCAACAATAATAATTGCAACACCACAAACAATATACAATGATATAAAAAACAAGCGATACACGCTAAAGGATCTTGGGCTTGTTATTTTTGATGAGATGCATAAGGCAGTGGAAAACTATGCTTATGTTAAAATCGCCAGAGAATGCTGTTGCAGGATTCTTGGTCTGACTGCATCACCTGGGTCCAAGAAAAAAAAGATTGCAAAAATCCTGGAAAATCTAAAAATCACCCATATTGAAAGTAGAACACGTGATGATGTTGATGTTAAAAATCATGTTAAAGAAATTCTCATAGACTGGATAAAAATACCAATGGATGAAAACCTTAAAAGCATCCAAAAACCATTATATAGTTTGTATTTAGAAGTACTTGAAAAACTCAACAAACTTGGTATTCTTACATACAAAAAACCAAAATACCTTTCCAAAAAAGACATACTTGATGCAAGAGCAACTATTTCAAAAAGATTTAAAAGAAAACCTTTTGTTTTCACATTATACAACTATCATACTATTCTTTTGCATACTTATCATTGTCTAGAACTTGTTGAAACACAAGGTATTACATCTTTTTTGAAATACATTGAAAAATTCACAAAAAAACAGAAACTCACTAGATCAGAGCAAATGTTTTTTAATCATCCATTACTGAAACAAGCGTTAACATTTGCACAAAAAAATTGTAAAACATCTCATCCCAAATTAGATGTTTTGCAAAAAATTGTTAAAAAGCAATTCAAGGAAGAACCAGATTCTCTTATTCTTATTTTTACTCAGTATAGAGATACTATTGATTCTATTGAAAAAACATTGAAAGAAATCCCGCAAGCGCATTTTCATCGATTCATTGGACAAGCAACGCAGACAACAACAAAAGGTATGAACCAAAAAGAACAACAAAAAGTTATAAACAGGTTTAGAAACAGAGACATTAACATACTCATTGCTACTTCTATTGCTGAAGAAGGAATCGATATTCCGAATGTTAATAGGGTTATTTTTTATGAACCGATTCCTTCTGAAATAAGAGGGATTCAACGCAAAGGAAGAACCGGTAGAAGCCATATTGGAAGAGTCACTATTTTAATTACAGAAAACACACGGGATGAAGCCTTTTTTTATGCAGAAAAACAAAAAGAACAAAAAATGTATAACATTGTACGAAAAATGAAATAACTTTGTTATTTCTATATCATTTCAATCCCATAATAGTCTGATTTTAACAAACATAAAACTCTATTTTTTTTGTAAAAAAACACTTAAAGTATCTTTTTTAAGGTTATTAATTATCTTAACAACGATTTTAAACTGGATTAAAAAGTTAAAATACTAGACAACAATACAGTCATACTGTCATGTTTTGTGGGTAATTTAAGATAACATAATTCTACGCAAATTACTATGGTATTACAACATAAAAATCTATGTGTTACAATTAAAAAAATTGAACAAAATTTATTCTATTTATTAATAACTTTTTTAACTATTTCTAAGAAACTTTCTGCATCTTTTATAATCAGTTCTGCATCCTTTTTATCAACTTTAAAATCAAAACCATGTAATGTTTCATGCTTTTCCTTTCTAAATGAATCAAGTGATTGAAGTAAATATGGTGGTATCTCCTTTGAATATTTTTCCTTTAGATACAAAATGATGCAGATGTGACTTTTTTCTTGAAAATATCGTAATCGTGTTTCTTGCCGTTCTGGTGTTTGGTTTTATGCAATATCATTCCTTTCTTGTTGACCATGATCTGCGTCTTCACTGTATGTTTCTTCTTTTTACCAGGGTAGTATTTCTTCCGTC
>JARYMC010000032.1 GCA_029907305.1 Candidatus Thermoplasmatota archaeon | reverse complement strand
GTGCAGGTTTCACTGATCATATTTGGACAATTAATGAGGTGATGAACTATAAATTTTAATCATTTTATGACACTAGGAAAAAACCTATTTTTAGCATAAATATAATATATCCAAAAATATATACATATTATACCAAATAGGATGGGATGCTACATCAAATTTAAAATGCGGTCATTTATAGGTAATATTATATTCCTGGCAGCTCTACTACTAATATTATCTCGTTTTATGTCAATCTGGACAGGAACAGCATTCCCCATAGACCTTGTTACGTCGACTTCAATGCAACCAACACTAATGGAAGGTGATATAGTAGCATGGACACCAACAACAATAAAAGACATAAAAGTAGGGGACGTAATCGTCTTCAAAAGCTACATCAACTGGCCAGGTGAAAAACTAGTAGTCCACAGAGTAACGGCGATAAAAACAGATCCAGTAACAGGTAAACCGATGCTAGAAACCAAAGGGGATGCAAACCAGTGGACAGACCAAGCTGGACCACACATACCAGAGCCATATATAAGAGAAGACCATCTGGTAGGGAAAACAATATCCATAGGCCAGCAACCACTCAAGATACCATTCGTAGGCTACATAGCGATACTGATAAACAGTGTGTTAGAGCAACTATCAAAACCAGTTGCAGCAAAAGGATATCTAACATATGCTGGTGTGTTTGCACCATTAACAATATCAGCAGTCATACTAGTAGTACTATTATTTCTTGTACCAGAAAAAGCAAAAACAGCTAAAGAAAAACTCCATCATTATATATTTGGTCATAAACCAATCAGTGTTAAAAAAACAATAGTACTATTTCTAACAGCATACATACTCTTCCTGTTTATAATACACTGTTTTGCATATGATACAGCAACGGCATCATTAGGGGTAAACGCAGATAGCCCTCAGAGCGCAATCAACTTCGGGAGAATAATACAAGGAACAACATCATTCGAAAAACAACTACCACTAATAAACCCTAGTATAACACCTGTGAAAGGTATAGCATTTGGAAAAGGAGAAATAAAAGAACACATCATAGCAGAGGTTTTTGAGATTGAGAGAGGGCAATCAAAAACAGTAGGCATAAGAGCTACAGCATCAAATTCAACAGCAAACGGAACATACACTGGGGCGATCATGATTTATTCTTCTCCTTTTTGGATCATATTCCCAGATGATTTCATAAAAAACGTCTGCAGCTGGAACACAGAACTAACAGTATACATATTAGATTTTTTAGTAGCAACTGTTTTAACATTAATAACGATATCAATAATGCTCATCATAACATTTACAAATGAAACATACACAACACTAAAAATAGACAGATCTTGGTGTCACACCTCAAAAATATTTTTAGGTAAGAAAACAACCCAACGAATAACAAAAATAAAGAGCAAGATAAAACATTCATTATCAAAAAATATCGGGTGGATTATAAACGCAGATATCACGCAGAGTAGTGTAGATGAAACACTGAGAAAAGCATTTGTGAAACCAGTTTTAGCATCTCTAATAATCATACCGATATTGTTTCTTATAACCGACCAGATACTAGTAATGATACTAGCAACACTAATAGCTGGGTTAACAGCGTATCTCATAAGCTGTAAGCTAAGAAGCAAGATACTACTCACGACTGTTATAGTGGCAACAGCCTCTATAATATATACGATGATAAGAGCAAACCTGATGATATTAGCGAACCATAAACAAGTAATAGAATTATTTGCCCTAGGATTTGGAGCAGTCGGCGTATACCTAGTCTTATTGGTGTTTCTATTGGTACCACTGTCATTCATAACATGGGTTATAGTTAGATTACTCCGAAATCTTAAAGAACAGAAAGACCCATTACTCATACTGGAGGGAAGCTGTGACCTGTAAAGGTTAAACGCTGGAGAGGCAGAGGATGCATATTTTTAATAAAAATAAAACAAAGACAGAAGAATCTTCTGCAAATCCTGAGAAAGAGATAGACGAAACACTGGAATCATTAGAAGGAAAAAAAATAATAAAAAAAAGAACAAGGATTGGTTTTAGGAGAAGAGAAGAAATAAAAGAACCGGGAAAAAAAGTTGTTGTAGAAAACATAAAACAACCTGAGTTAGAAAAAGACCCGCTACTAGATTTAATACCTGTTGAAAAAAATGTTCCAGCTGAAGAAAAACAATTGGATGACAAAAAAAAGACTTTAATTAAAAAAGATATGATAGGAAAACCTGTTTTCCTTGAGGATACAGGCGAGAAACTAGGAACAGTTTTTGACATTATTTATGATGGCGAGAAAAACCTTGTAGGCTACAAAATAAAAGATATAAAATCAGATGCAGTTCTTAGTTTCCAGATAGATCAATTTGATGAAGATAAAAATGGCCTGATATTTTTACCGAGTTGGTACACAAAATCATTAAAAAACATAGAAAAACTGGAATTCAAAGATAGGATATCACCTGAGTTAACAGCCCTGCTCACAGATGATTCCGTATCAAACAAAGAACTATATGAGATATTTGTTAAATACGATGATGAGATGGCAAAATACATAGAGGAAGCAATATACCTAAAAGAGATGCTGTTGAACCGTTTAAAGGTGTTAGAAAAACAGCGTTTAGCCCTCAGAGACGAGCTGATAGATTTAACTGAAAAAAGACTTATAAAAGACATTGATAGAAAAGAATTTTCAGAAAATGTTATGGAACATAGACGTAAAGTCAACATAATTGATGTTAACATAAATAAATGCAAGGAACTATTAGAAAGGCTAGACAAAACCTCTTTTGGAGTGCTTGGTAAAAACCAGATAATCTCTGAGCTAGAAACAGAGGAACATATACTTGACAAAAATCTAGGCGATGTTAAAGAAACAAAAAAACCTTTGTTCAGCAAAGATGAAAATGAAATATATAAAAACAAGTATTACACACTTAAGGAGCAGTTCGAGCAGCTAGAAAGCGAGTATCTTGAGTTAAAATCTGCTGTAGAGAAACTTATGCATAAAAACGAGATATAAAAAAAATCTCTTTCAGTTCGCTAAATCCCTCCATTTAAATTTACAGAAATCAAAAAAAGATTAATATTCACATATCCATATGTGTCTTAACAAATAAAAAAAAATTTCACCATATTAGGTATTCTGGGTGAGGGTAAAATATATGTTAAATGAACCTCATAGGACAAGAGGGGGCAGAGGAGAAGATCCAACAAATAGAAGAGACAGTTTTTATGTTGACAACAACAACCCTGTTTTTGTGATAAACAGAAAAGGCGAACTAATAGACGTAAATGATGCTTTCTGCGAAGAGCTAGGGCTATCACGAGGAGAAATACTAGGAGTAAATATCAGCGAGGCGAGTTTTCTAACAGAGAGAGCGCGTAAAAAGGCTATGTACAGGCATGTATCAAAACTAATTGGTAAAGAAACACCAACATATGATCTAGATGTTATAACTGGAAGAGGAGACATAGTTACTCTAGCTATAGATACAAAAAACTATATAGAAAACGGAAGAGTTGCTGGGGAAATAGGCATAGTAAGAAAAATCATAAAAACAGAGCACAAACAGGAGATGAAAGAGAGAGAACCACCAAAAAAAATACAGGGGTTACACACAACAGAAAACATCAGATTTTTAGATGA
The DNA here is from genome assembly GCA_029907305.1 of Candidatus Thermoplasmatota archaeon. Lineage (NCBI taxonomy): Archaea > Methanobacteriati > Thermoplasmatota > Thermoplasmatota archaeon. Next base: position 10,120 of record JARYMC010000032.1, on the reverse strand, counting down.
TTTTGAAAAAATACGTGAGAACGCTTTTATAAAAATCCGGGAAAGAGATGAAGAGATAAGAAGATTAAAATCAGAGATAGATGAAAAAACTAGTGAGTTGGATCTATTCAAAAGGGAGATAAATAGAATAACTAGGGAATGGAAGATAAACCAGTCGGAATTAGAGGATAAAAACTATGAGATGAACCAGTTACAAGATGAAATTGAGAAAATGAAACACCGATTGGAGGCACAAAACAGGGAGATAGATAGACTCAGAAACGAGATTGAAACAAACCAGTTGAAAATAGAAGAAAAAACTCGTGAGAATAAACAACTAAAAACAGAGCTGACATCCACTCAATCAAATCTACAGGAGAAAATTCAAGAGTTGGAAATGATGAAGGCAGAGATGGAAAACAAACAGTTAGATATCGACTCATTAGATAATGAGCTTAAAACAAGAAATAAAATAATAGAAGAGCTAGCAAAACAAATGATGGATAAAAAACCTATCCAAATACAACAAACTGAGGAGATGCTAAAGATACAGAATGAATTAGAAAAGAAAAACGAAGAATTAAGATTAACGAATTTAACTTTAGAAGAAAAAAACAGAGATTTAGAGAACACAAAGGAAGTGCTCAAAAAAACTATGAATCACCTCAAATTAAGAAATGAAGAAATAAGCAAAATTGAAGAACACACCCAATTCATGCAAACAGAACTACAAAAGATCCAGCATGAATTAGAAAAAAAGAACGAAGAACTAATACGTAACAGACAAGAAATCGAAGAAAAAAACAATGAAATCAGCAGAGTAAAACTAGAACTAGAAAACGAAAAACAAACTAAAAAACCTATTTTAGAAGAAATCAATAGACTCCAGTTTGAACTCAAAAACAGAGAAGAAGAAATCATATCAATTAACCAAGAAATTGATAGCAGAAACAAGATAATCGAAGAAATGAAAAAACAACTAGAAGAAAAACAAACAGAGTTTGTTACAAAAGCAGATGTTGTTGATCAGCTACAAATAGAGTTAAAAGAGAGAGAACAAGAGATAGAAACAAGGGATAAATTAATAACAGGTTTTGAAATAGAGCTCGATCGTTTCCAGACAGATTTAGAAAACAAAAATCTAGAGATAAAAAGTAAAGAAGAGGAGATAAACAGTTTAAAAAAGGAAAAAGAACAGCTTGCTTTTTCTCTACAAAACATAAGGGATTCAATACCCTTGCCTTTAATAACCATAGACAAAGACAGTTTCATAACAGGTTGGAATAAGAAAGCGGAGGAAACGCTGGGTTTAGATGGAGCTAAAATGGCTGGGACCAATGTTTTTGAGTTAGATCTTATGAAAGATGAAAGGCTCATGGATGCAAAAATTTTGTGCCAGAAAGATAAAAGACCTGTTACTGTAAAATCAATACATATCAAGGATCAAAACAATGAAGGTTTATTGAAAGATGTCTCGCAGATTCCTCTGATTGATGACAAAGGAGAAATTCAGGGATCAGTTATGATTATAGAGGATGCAACCGAACTAGTTGGATTACAAAATGAACTGGAGAGGAAAAAACAAGATTTTAAGGAACTGGATGAAAGATTCAAAGAGGCGCATAAAAAACTTAGCTTGATAGATAAGGAGATGGAAGCTACAAACGAAGAGCTAAGAAAAAGTAAACTTGAACTTGAGAAAAAAATCAGTGAAATAAACAATTTAAAACAAGAGCTTATCAGGAAAGAAAACGAGCTAAAATCCGAAAAGGAACAATCAATCAAAACAAGAGAAGAACTAGAAAGAAAAAACAAGGAGATAAAAAAAATAGAGATAGATTTACAGAAATTAAACGAAGAAATAAAGGTTAAAAATAATGATATCGATTGTTTAAAAACTGATTTTGAAAAAAAGATTAATGAATTGGAGGCAAAAAACAGAGAAATAAACCTAGTAAATAAAATGCTGGAGGAAACAAAAAGAGAACTCAGGGCAAGTAAAACAGAATCAGAACAGCTACATAAAATTATAAAAAGTAAAGAAGACGAGATGATAAAAAGAGAAGAACAAATATCTAGGATAAGGGAGGATCTAGAGGATAAACATAGAAATCTAGAGAAATGGAACGAAGAGTTAAATAAGAGAGAAGAAGAGATGAAGTTCACGTTAACAAGACTGCAGATGGAGTTAGAAGCTAGAAACGAGAAGTTAAAACAATGCAGATTGGAGATAGAGGAGAAAACAGATAACCTAGATAAAATGAGAAACAAGTTAGAAAGCAGCAATATGAATTTACAAACAAAAACAAAGGAACTGAATGATATAAAACGAGAGATGGAGCAGACACAGGCTATGCTAAGAACAAGAGAACTGGAAACTGCTAGAAAAGATGAGGAGCTGAAACATCTAAGAACTGAACTTAAAGATAAACAGGATAAACTTAGGTTAATAAAACAACAATTTGATGAGAAAAACAATGAAAACATGAAACTCCAGAGAGAGCTAAAAATCAGGAGAGATGAATTAGAGATTAGTGGCAGAGAACTACAAAACATTAGAATGCAACTTGAGAAAAAAATCAGTGAAATAACACCTTTACAGATTAATCTAGACAAGGTTCAGAAGGAACTGGAATCAAAGAACATCGAGTTAGATGCACGACAAAAAGAAATAGAGAATCTGACAGGGGAATTGAAAGCTAGTAAATCAGCTTTGAACTGGTTTAAAATGGAGTTTGAGAAAAAAATAGAAGAAACAAAGAAAAAGAATGATGAATTGGAACGTATGGGTATTGAGTTTGAAAATGTTAAAAAGCAGTTAGAAGAAAACAAGTTAATTATAGATAGAAAAAACGAGATGATAAACCAGTTACAAACCGAGTTAGATAGGATTAAAAATGTTCTACAGTCCAGGGATGAAAAACTAGAACAACTATGGAGAGAGATGGAAGACAAAACAAAGGAGATTAATAGACTTAATTTAGAAAGAGAAAAGATGAGTTCACATCTCAGACATATAAAAGATACTGTGCCTTCATCTATGATAACTGTAGATAAAGATGGTGTAATAACTGATTTTAACAAAATGGCTGGGGAGATGTTTGATTTAAAATCCGATGTTATTGGTAGTAATGTTTTTGATATTGATTTTATGGGCAAGGAGCGGTTACAGGATGGTTTAAGACAATGTCAGAGGGAAAAGAAACCTATCATTGTCAAGTCTATATCTGTGAGAAATAAACAAGGTGATGTCCATCTAACAAATATTTCACATATGCCGCTCCTTGATAAAAACGGTGATTTCCATGGAGCAGTAATGATAATAGATGATGTAACTGAAATTGCAGGTTTACAGGCTGAGCTAGAGCGGAAACAAGAGGAACTCGAGAAACTTGACAAAAGATTCCAGGAGACGTTTAACCAACTTAAATTACTTGAGTTAGATAGGGATAAAAAGAAACTTTTAGATAGAGAACACGTAGATGCAATTTTAAGGGAGAAACAAAGGGAGCTAGAGTCACTAAATATTTCTATAGAATCAAAAATGAAGGAGTTTAACAGTTTAAAATCAAGGCTTGAGGAAACCACATCTGTGTTAAAATCTGCTGAAGAGGAGATAAAGAAAAAACATATGGAACTCGAGTTACTTGAAAAGAATAAAACAGGGGAACCACCAGCGGATGCATGGAAAGATAGGGTTAAAATACTTGAGGAGATTGATAAATCCCTTGGATTATCTGATGATCATCTAAAGACAAAGAAAATAATCTGTGAAGAAGAGAATAAGTAAAAAAGTTATTGTTTTTTTATTCAAAGGTGACAACTGTTTTTATTGCCAGAGGCGCCCTTAGGGTTGTTGTTCTAGCTATACCAGAATAGGGGAATAGTGTAACAGTTGTTGACTCTCTTTGTGGTACTGAGAAACTCTCATCCAGTTTTATTATAACATACGTCATGTCACCATTAATGATATTGTGTTCAACTAGTGATCTATCTCTGTCTATTGTTACAATAAAACCGTAGCTATCATATGTTATCTCATCCCATGCCTTGTGTTCAAAAAGAGAACTTTCACCTATAAACTCTGCTTTTCCGCTATAGTTTAGTATTTTTACATCATATCCGTTGGTTAGTTTAATTGTTAACCCAGTTATATCTATATCTTGGATTATAAGAGGTTTTATCAATAAGGCTATTTTTTCTATTCTTTGTTCTCCATATGTTGTGTAGAATTTTCCAACCTGGTCTTTTATTTGTATGTATGTTGTGATCTCATCTAGGACCTGGTTGACTATTTCTTCTGTGTTTTTTTCTGTTGTTGTTTCTTGTGTTTCACCTGTTATTATTGATGCTACCGCTATGGCTGAGAGTATAAAGCCAACTAGTATTATTGTGGATACTGTTCCGGCACTTCCCAATTTGTTCATTTTTTTTTATCACTTTTTATCCTATGGTTTCTTTTAGCATTATTTAATATATAAGTTTTATTATACAATTAATACCATTATTTTTACAGGAGTATTTGAAAGTTTTATTGCAAAAAAATTTTTGTCTAATCTGTCGATGCTATATTTTTCTCCTTATGTTGTTAAAATGTCATTTTGTCGTTTTTATGTTTGTGTTGTTTTTGCTGTTCGGTCTCTTTTACATTTTGTCTCTCTAAAGGCAAAGGCTTATATATTGTCAATTGAGAACATTATACATGAAAACAATTACCATGCCCTAATATCGCATGGGAACGTAAGGAAGGTGAGAAAAAATATGGAAAAGAAATATATGGAAAGGCTAGTTGGTAAGTACTGTAAGATTGTTACCAAAGAGCCGGGAGAAGACAGAGCAAGTGTAGTTACAGGCATACTTGAAGACGTCGACTACAAAGACGGTTTTATATTAGTGGACTCTGAACAAGGACTAGGATGCCTTAGAATAAACACTATTGTTGCAATAAAACCAAGACCAAACAAAGAAGCTGAAATGGAATACAAAAGATCACATGCAAAACACAAAAAGAAAAATTACAAAAACATAAAATACCTCAGAAGCAACAATAAAGCAGCTGTTGGAATAGGCACACTCATTGTGTTCATAGCCATGATCCTAGTAGCAGCAGTTGCAGCCAGCGTAATAATCACAACCGCAGAAAACCTTCAGCAAAGAGCAAGAAGCGTAGGATCAAACGTTATCAGAGAAGTATCCGCAGGCATAGTCATAGAAAATATCGTAGGATACACAGATGTTAACAAAACAAAAATCCAATACCTGGCAATACTAGCAAGACCAAGAGCAGGCACACAAGACATAGACCTCAGATACACAGTACTAACAATAAAATACAACAACCTAACAGTGCTAAAATTAAACACGTCACTAATAGCAGAAGCAGGTACAGACAACGTGAGTGTATTTGATACACCAATAGCACCAGGATCCAGCGATAAGATAATTGATAAAAGCACAAACACAGAATACGGAGTAGTATCAGTAATCGACGCTGACAACTCAATAAATACCTCTCAAGGTATTAACGACGGAGACAGAATATACATACTAGTGAATCTAACAGCAGTAATACCAGAAGAAAACGGATTACCAACAAGAGCGATATTATCCGGTACACTACAACCAGAAACAGGATCACCAGGATTATTCGAATTCACATCCCCAGCATTGTACGCAAAGAGAATCGTAGACCTCTGGTAAAAAAACCCCCATCTCTCTTTTTATTTCTAAAATTTTTTATCTAAAACTCTTTATTCATCAAATTTTTAATAACCACTATATTCGTTTTTTCGCCACCATAAGATGAAGGTTTAATATTAATTTCAACATTAATTTTCCTGTTATCTTTACCTAAAATAAACGTCTCAAAAGAAGAAACTTCCTTACCCTTAAGCCTATGCAAATAATATCTCTTAACCTCCTCGAGACTCTCAGGAGCAACAAAATCAAATAAACTCTTACCTAAAACTTCATCCATTTCATAACCCAATAACTCTACAAAAGAACTATTAACATCCATCAAAATACCGCGATAAACAACCGCAGCACAATCAGGGATTTTATCTAAAACAAGGCGACGACTTTCATACCTACCGGTATCACCACAGACGTTAGACAGACCCAAATCTCCTTTAATATATCTAAGCCGCGAACCTTTCATAGATTTAGAAGCAAGATAATCTCTAAACAACTTCTCCTGATTTTCCAACTCCACCCATCTATCCTCAATCTCTTTCTCCAAAAACTCAAGTTTATCACGCCATTTAGAAAACTCGTGTCTCCTCTTATTAAGCTCCTTTTTCTCCTCAAGCAACTCAGCTTCAAGAGCGTTAAGTAAAACCCTTCGTTCATCTAATTCACGCGCTATAGCCTGAAGTTCCTCTTTCTTTTTATTTGCGCCAACAGCATCAAAAAAGAGATACAGCCATCTGCTAAACAGATTTTTGATCTCCTCTTTAGCAGAAGAACGAACTTTATCTAAACTTGTTTTTTTCTCTTTCTCTTTCTCTTGAGAAACTTTAGCGTTATCAGTAAAAATTTCCACGAGATTTTTATCATCAAAACCAGATGATGATGGATTTAAATCTTTTAAATTTTCAATAGAGGACGAGTGTGTAGGATAATCTTGGTGTACAGTTTCACCAACAAAACATATCTCCAAATTTTCCATTTTAGATGGATCAACAGGAAAAGTACTACACGACACAGAAATTTTTGACCCATTTTTGGTTAAAAATGATAAAATTATATTATCCACAAAATTATTTTTCCTTATCGAATCTAATATTTTGTACCATTTAACAGATTCATCTTTTGGTATCAAAAAATTAAATATATTTTTACCCAACGCTTCATCTCTGGAATAACCAGTTATTTTTTCACATTCACGATTAAACTGAATTATCTCTTCATTTTTGTTGATGCTGAATACCATTATATATTTAGTTTTATCTAAGGTTATTGCCATCCTCTCCAGATTCTTCTCTTATAACCAAGCATCTCCTCTCACAACAGATAAGATATATGCTAAAACTGATTATGTGTTTTAAAACTTTTGTTTTACATCATGTTTAATCAATAACAACTGGTCTATTATAAGATAGAGGGATAAACAAAAAGGATAGTATAAATATTATAAAACTGATATCAGAATTGTAAAAACATATAGTTTACAGAAGTAAAAGTTAAATACCCGGTTATAGTTCTATATAAGGGTAGCCTATATAAAGGTTATATAGGAGGGGTATAGATAAAGTTGAAGATGGGAAAAGGTGAGGACAGTAAACCTACAGATGAAACTATAACTATGAAGACCTCTGAGACAACTACACCTCCAACAGATACAAAGAAAGATGTTGAAAGTCTAAGAAAAATTATTAAATTCGGTTCAGCACCAGAAGATGAAGACAAAAAACCTGCTATTTCAAATGATAAAATAGTTGTTGATCAAAAAACAGAAAACACTGAAGAACAAAAGATGTCTAGAGAAGCATTGGAGCAAAAACGTGCTATACTCCAGAGCATAAAAGATTTTGATTTTCAGATAAAGAAAAACCAAGAAGATATAAACAACTTAAACCAAAAACTAGATGCTATGTCAAAAGATTTAGATGACCTCGTAAGTTTATATGAAATAGTTTCCGAACAAATGAACCCCTTTGTTGGTTTATCAAAAGTTACAAAAAAAAGGCTGGATTCATTAGAGAATTTCACAAAAGAAATTGAAACAGTTAAAACTAGGCTAGGGGATTTAGAGTCGTTTGCAGAAAGGATGGGGATGAAAATAGAAAACCCTGAAATAAGAATGGAAGAGAAAGCTAACCCCTCAGTTGAAAATCTATCAGACATGGATTTAGATAGGATAATAGAATTGTCTCTGAGGGAGATAGCCTCAGAGAACGCAATAGACAAGGCGATTGATGAATTTATTGAAAATTTAAGATTAAACCTAAATGGGTGAAAAATATGGAAGATGTAAATGGCAACATTAATGAAAATGAGATTCTAAAGGATTTTGAACTCAAAAATGAGATTTCTACGATTGTTGCCAAAAATATGATTCCACAGAGAATAGCAGAAAAATTAGAAAAAAAATTAATTGAAAAACAAGTTAAAATCAACAGAAAACAGCTATATCTTCTTGTGGATAAGATACGAAATATAATGCGTACTTATTCCAGATTTGATGAAAGGTACAAAAAAGAGGAAGCACCTACTGTTAAAACCTTAGATAAACCTCTGGAACAAAAAATAGAAGCAACTACAGATATGAAAAAACTTTTTGAAACCGTGGATAAACTACAGCAGAGAATAGCTAACTTGGAAAATGATATAATGAAAAAAGGCTGGATGTATCCAACTGACAAAAAAACACCTCCAACCAGAATTGTTAAAGTAGATGATATACAGGTGCCTTCCCAAGAACTAATTAACCTAGAACCTCTAACAAAAATACCTAACGATCCTGAGAGCATAATAGTTCTAATGAAATGGCTCCAGTATCTCATTGATAGATGCGGACGCCCTAACCTACCAGCAGTGTTAGACTATTACGTTGATATAGGATGGATTTCTGAGGATGCAAAAATAAACATAATTGACTACTCAAATGGTATAAAAGAAGAAATCACTAAAAGTGGAACAACCACTGATTTACAAGCAAAAGACCACATCCAATCACTTCTGTTTATACAGAAAATCAAGGGTAAACAAGTTGATAAACATTTTATCGACCGGATAGAAAGTGAATTATCAAGGATCACAAAAAAATTAGACAGCTACACATCAGATAAAATTATCTAAATTTATTAAATAAACTTAGAGTAAAACCATACTCATCTTTAAAAAAGGAGGGGGAATATTTACTAGAAGATATATTACTCCTTGATATGGAGGTAGTTTAAGGGATGGGGTTTTCACTAACCGCAGCAGCAGCAATAATCGGAGTGGCGATACTAATATCTGTAGAAATCATAATAGGTAGCATACCTCCGAAGTTTGAGGATGTTAACGAATCATATTATAACATGAAAAACAGGCTTATAGAACAAACAAAGACGAGCATAAACATAACTAGTGTCGCCACAACAATAAACGGGGCAAACCATAACATAAGCATAATTGTAGAAAACACTGGAAGCATTGTACTTAACACTGGTTATTTCAACATCTTGGTAAATGGGACCAACAAACAATTCAGCTGCTCAAAACCCTACATTTATCTGAAAGACACAGCATATTTCAACCTTACAGATTTAGAAGGCAACTCAGGGACAAGGAGGTTAAAAGTTGTTACAAAAAATGGTGTATCAGACTATTATGAGTACACATTATGAAAATGAATGAATATTAGTTTGGTGAAAAGATGGGGTTTGATTTAACAGCAACGAGTGTAGTTTTCTTCGCCGCATCTGTGATCGTTGCTGGTGTTGTATCAGGTATTTTCATAAATGTTTCAAACAACCTTGATAAAAGCCTATCACAGAGATTAGACAAAATGAAAGAACAAGTAGATACAGAATTCATGATCATCAACGACCACGAAAACATACCAGAAGAAAACGGATACTATCTATTTTATCTGAAAAACATAGGGGATAATAATCTAGTTACAAACAATGATACGTTTCAACTGCTAATAGATGGAGTTATTTTATCTAAAACCAGTTATTATTTTTCTGTTAGCAGTATCCAACCTGGTGAGGTTGCTACAATTTATGTAGACTCAAATTTGATATCATCTGGTGATCACAATCTAATGGTTATAGACAATATTGGAATTAAAAAAGATTTCATATTCAAAATATAAAAAAATATTTAGAGGTAAAAAAAGGATGGGAATCTCTTTATCAGCCACAGCAGCAATAATAGGTGTTTCACTTGCAATAATACTACAAACATTTACAGCTAGTATACCAATGAAAATCTCAGAGATTAACAACGCAAATTATGAGATGAAAAAACGAGTATTGGAACAATGTCAAACTGATTTAGATATTACAAATATCACGGACGTTGGATGGTGGGATACAGATTGGCAATATAGAAAAATGATAGTTATCGATCATACAAAAATTCAGGCAGACCAAACAGATTTCCCGTTATTGATCTATAGAGAGACTGATTTGGATTTAGCAGTTCA
>JARYMC010000031.1 GCA_029907305.1 Candidatus Thermoplasmatota archaeon | reverse complement strand
TCTGTATGTTCTATGATCTATTTCAAAGTAAAATATTGTTCAAGAGATGATTCTTCGACTCATTTCGGGATGTAGCCGTTTTTTAGAATAAATTTATATATGCTGCAAATATTTTCAAATAAGTAACATTTGGTTGTTACCATGGATGAGACCAGTAAAAAAACTGATGAGTACCCTTCTTTGTTTGATGTTTTTGTTCTTGGTGATAGAGTGAAACGGGTTCGTAAAGACAAGGATGGTAAAACCAGTGAGTATAGGGGTACAGTTTTGGCGATCAACGAGGATAGTATAGAAGTTTATTGGGATACGCTTGATGGTAAGTTTAGGCCAGCTGGTATCGATATGACTTTCACTAATTGTTCTATTGAGGAGATATTCAAAGGCAATGATTTATTTACCCCTATAGAGAAAGAATAAAATATCTTAGAAACTCGAGCGATAATTCTTAGATATACTACAAAAAAATTACTTGTGTTAAATCTTGTTAGCAGTTAATTATTTTATATAAAATTTCTAGAGTATACCTGTTATTTTATCATTATGTTATTTGGAGTAAATAAATTTAAGTAGTATAACTAATACATGATTATTTGTAAAATATAATTTTGGGGGTTGAAGGTGTGTGGCTGGTAGAGAAGTTTTACCTCTTATTCTTGCTATAGTAGTTCCTATTTTTTTAGTTTCCCTTATTTTGTTGTATATTAGTGGTTATGATGTTACGTTGTTTCTAAGAAGGATCCCATTTATATATTATGTGATTATGACTCCTATAGTTCTAGGTTTTGTTGCTGCGGTTATGCATCTGAGGAAAAAGGAGTGATGCTAAAGTTTTTGTTTACCCATCGTGATATACAAAAATATATATTTTTATAATTTCTTAGACATATCCATATGGATATTTTAAATTGATTTATGTAACATACACCATATTTTATGAATTATTAATATATTTTTAAAGTATTAACTAAAAAAATAATGATAACAGTTGTAAAATAACATATATAAGCATATAAATATAAAATAAGTTATTAGAAAACATGTTAGTAATAGGCTTACTAGGAACAGAACAAGAAGCAAACGAAATAATGTACATCGCAAAAATATGTACACTAGAAGACAGAATACACTTCCTAGTAAGAATGCAAAAAGTAAAAGACATACTAAAAAAAGAGAGGCAATAAAAAAACATAGCAACCTTAAAAAGATGTTTTTTATTCTAATTAACTGATTATGACTGTTTTAATAATATCCTCATCAGAAGATCCAGCTAGTACAAACATGAAAAACATACTGCTAGAAAAAACAACATGGGATGAAAACGGCATATTCTATGACACACCAGTATACAGACACAAGAAAATGAGCGATATAACAATGGTAACAATATCTGACAGAAAGATAAGACACGAAAACATAGACAAAGAAGTAAAACAAAAACTAAACATAGAACCAAAAATAGCAATCTTCCTTTCAAGACACAGAAGCAAAATGGGAGAACCAACACTAACAGTACACCCAATAGGAAACTATGGTGACGCAGAGTTCGGAGGGAAACCAAGAACACTAATACAATCAGCACCACGACTAATGACACATCTGCTAAGACTAATCAAAGAAAACTTACAAAAAACAGAACTAAACTACCAAGTATGCTACGAGGTAACCCATCATGGACCGTATCTAGAGATACCAACTATCTTTGCAGAAGTAGGAAGTACAGAAAAACAATGGGAGCAAAAAGAACCAGCACAGATAATATCACAATCACTACTAGAACTACTAGAGACATACCACTACGAAGAAAACCTACCAAAAGACATACCTGTGCTTATAGGGATAGGTGGGGGGCACTATGCACCAAGGTTCACAGAGATAGCTTTACAAAAAAAAGTAGCATTCGGGCATATGATACCAACTTACCATATAGATGCTGGTAATATCACAGATGAAATGATACAAAAATCTTTAGACAAAACACCAAATGTTAGTGGCGTATACATCCATAAAAAATCCCTTAAAAAATCACAGTTTACTGAGTATAAAAAATGGTTTGAAAACAAAAACATACCTGTTGTTTCAAGCAAAGAACTATCTGATCTTTAAAGTTTTATTTGCCAGGATATGTGCCTGTCTCAAAGGCTCTGGGATCCTGTAAAAACTAAAATGTTTCACAACATCTACCGAGGTTTCAAAAGAAATTCTATGACCAGGGGAAACATAAATCGGTCTTTTGTTTTTTTTAGGATAACGCAACGCATAACCTCTTTTTTTATTGTTTATCTTGACGAAGTCGCCTTCTAATTTTCCATACAAAAGAGTTTTAGCAACACCAATAGTTGGTATATCTAAAACAACACCTACATGAGATGCTAAACCAAAACCATATGGGTGCAAAATACCGTTACCATCTAGCATCAAAATCGTAGGCGTTGTTCTAAGATTTTTAAAAAGTTTTTCTACAACAGGCAATTCTCTGTAGGCAAGGTAGGTCGAGATAAAAGGGAAATAGGTTTTAGCAAAAACTGTTTTTTCTTCAACGATTTGTTTTGTTTTATAGTCCATAATAACACATGCGCCACAAACATCCTCGAACTCATTTTTAGGATAAGCAACATCTATTCCTGCTACAGTTTTAATTTCCTTGAAATCATCTTTCAGTATCAATTTTTTACTGAGTTTTATTTGTTCATCCCGTAACTTTTTCAGAGGATAATCAGTCTTAAAATCATTAAATAAAACACTGTTAAAATCAACAATCTTACCATCTTCAACTAGGATATTATCCTGTTTCAATCTCTTTATCTTATCTTTTATACCACGCCCGAAACCGCCTAGGCGTCCATCAGAATGAATGATCTTGTAACATGGCATATCATCTGGGTCAGGGTTCTGGTTCATCATATGCCCCACGGCCCTTGACGCATGTATATCACCTAATGCCTGCGCTACAGCACCATATGTTGACAGCTTTCCTTTGGGAATTTGACGGACGAGGTTATATGTGTACTCAAAAAGGTTCATTATACGAAAAACAATTATGCTATGTAAATAATTTTTCCTGTGTGATAATTTGAGAAAAATACTAGGTGTTGATATAGCAGGGAAAGATAGCAATCCCACAGGGATATGCACTATGATTAATAGTAAGGTAAAATGCTGCATTTTATATTCTGATGAAGAAATACTAAAAATAATCGATGAACTCAAACCAGATATCATTGCTATAGATGCCCCCGTTATGGAGGGTGAACCAAGGGTTAGGAAAGCGGATAGATTGCTAAAAAAATATGGGGCTTTTCCACCGTCATTACCAAGTATGAGATCTTTAACCATGAGAGGATCTAAACTGGCGGTACAGCTAAAAACCTGTTATAAAGTGATAGAGGTTTTTCCTACAGCGACCGCTAAAATCTTAAATGTTTATAACAAAAACTATAAAGAAACAATAAAGAAACTAGGCATAAAAGCTGGAAACAAACATGAACTTGATGCATACCTCTGCGCTCTCACAGCAAAACTATTTCTAGAGAAGAAAACAGTTGAAATAGGAGATGAAACAGGAAAAATTGTTGTACCAAAAAGTTAATCCAACATTTTTTAACCTAAATTTCTATGTAACTAACAGCAAACCATGAATAAAATAAAATTCCTTGGAACCGCTGGTGCACGATTCGTTGTAATGAAACAACTAAGAGCATCAGGTGGAATATGGCTTACCCTGGATGACACAAACATCTTAATAGACCCAGGTCCGGGTTCATTGATACGTTGTTTATCAAGTAAACCAAAACTAAATCCATTTGATCTCGATGGTATTATTCTCACACATCGTCATCTCGACCATTCAAACGATATAAATGTGATGATTGAGGCGATGACAAACGGTGGTTTCAAAAAGAAAGGTGTAGTTTTCGCACCAAAAGATGCGCTAGAGGAAGACCCTGTTATACTGAAATATGTTAGAGACCATGTTGACAAAATAATGGTTTTAAAAGAAAAAGGTAGCTACAAGGTTGGTAACATATCTTTTTCCACACCAGTCAGGCATGTTCATGGTGTTGAGTCATATGGTTTAAACATAAATGGTAAAAAACATTCTATTTCACTTATAACTGATACAAAGTATTTCGATGGAATCGAATCATATTACAGAGGAGATGTCCTAATAATAAACGTTGTTTTCCTTGAGGAAAGACCTGGGATAGATCATCTTTCACTAAAGGATGCAGAACATATTTTATCAAAGAATAAACCAAAACTTGGTGTCATCACCCATTTTGGTATGACCATGGTTAAAGCAAAACCTTGGGAGATAGCAGAAAATCTTTCTAAAAAACTTGGTGTCAAAGTTGTTGCTGCTAGAGACGGGATGGAAATAAATTTAGACGAGTGCCGAAAATAGTTTTAAACCCAGTTGAACATATAGAATGATAATGGCGGATGACAAAAATCTTCTAACTAGATACTACAATATACTAGAAGAAAATGAAATAGCGAAATATCTGAGATGTAAACAAATACCTGTTTCATACAATAAATCAGAGACAACACAGATTTTATGGAAAAAACATGATAATGCGTTAAACAAAAAACCTTCAAACATTGAACCAGAACAATCGCTGCTTGATTTGAAAATTGAGTTTGCATCAAGAATTTTTTCTGAATGCTCGTTCTGTGAGAGAAGATGCAAGGTGGATAGAAACAAAAAGGCTGGTAACTGTGGAGTGATACAGCCACTTGTCTCATCAGAGTTTTTACATATGGGTGAGGAAACACCACTGGTACCATCTTATACAGTTTTTTTTTCTGGTTGTACGTTTCATTGTGTTTTTTGTCAGAACTGGGATATAAGCCAGAACATCTGTGGAGTGTATATAAGACCAGAAATTTTAGCGGGAATGATAGAACGTAGGAAAAAACAGGGTGCTCGTAACGTTAACTGGGTTGGTGGAGACCCGACACCAAACATACTATACATAATAGAGACACTGAGAGAATGTGATGTAAACATACCGCAGGTATGGAACTCTAACATGTATTGCTCAACAGAGACTATGAAACTACTGGATGGAGTCATTGATTTGTATCTAACTGATTTTAAATATGGTAACGACGTGTGTGCTAGGAGATTATCCAGAGTTGAAAACTACCTGGATATAGTAAAAAGAAATCATAAAATTGCATATGATAATGGTGAGATGATCATCAGGCATCTTGTTATGCCAAACCATATAGATTGCTGTTCAAAACCTATAATGAAATGGATCGCTGATAACATACCAAATGCTTTAGTCAATATAATGAGTCAATATAGACCAGAGTACAAGGCATATGAGCACAAAGAAATAGCTAGATCCGTGTCACTGGAAGAGGTCTTACAGGTTAAAGAATACGCGGATAAACTAGGGATACATGAAGTATAAAACTATACTCTGATCTCTTTTTCTTCAACAACCCTTGCTTTTCCACCGACTCTAACAAATCCTCTGCCGACCTCAACAAAAACCCTGCCGGGTTTACCAATTATATCACCTTGCTCGCAGACAAGGTTTTTCTCATGTATAACACCATTTTTTACTAGATATGAACAGACAGCACCATTCGCAGTACCAGTGACAGGGTCCTCGTTAATGCCATAAATTGGAGCGAAATTTCTGGCGTGATAAACAGAACATGATTCAATGGTTTCAAAAGTAAAAACATGAAAACTTCCAACGCCGATCTTTTTACAGAGTTTTTTAACTTTCACAAAATCTGGTTTCATATGTTTAAGTACATCAAATGATTTCACACAAACCGGTAATGTAAAAAGACCAGTGGACACAATCTGACTGGGGAGAGAACTATCTATGTTTTCTTTTTTTATTTTTAATGAATCAGCCAACTCAGATATATCTAAAGATATATTTTTATATATGGGTCTACTCTGTGTCATCATAACCCTATCAACAACATCATCAAAAAACAAAATATGAACAGGAAGAACACCAGCCTTAGTTTCCTGAGTAACCCTACAAGTATCATTAAAAAAACCATTCAAAGCCATGGTAAAAAACGTAGCAACAGTAGCATGACCACAAAGATCAACCTCAACACTTGGGGAAAAAAACCTAACCTTGTAATCAGCTTTTTTACTAGGAAAAACAAAAGCAGTCTCAGAAACCCTCAGAGCCTTTGAAATATGCTTCATCTGCTCATCAGTTAAACTCGGGGAATCAAAAACAACACCAGCAGGATTACCACCATCATAAGATTCTGTGAAGGCATTAACTTTCTTCACATGAACCCTCATAAAAAATTTCATCTCCTATGATTCCACTCCCTGGATGAGAAACGTTCTTTTTCTATTTTCTCAGCCAAAGCAGTTTCACTATCAGTCAAATTTCCCTCAACCAGTTCAACATCAAATTCTTCCTCAAAACCTTTTTTCATAGCAGTAGCAACATCATCAAAAACAACATTTTTACCAAGGACATCCTCTAGAGAAGTAACCCTCTGTTTAACATCAGAGATAAGCTTATCCCTAATCTTCTCATTAGGAACCATGAGGAGAGAAAACATCTTTTCAACATCGACACCCATGAGGACAGTGCCATGCTGCAAAACAGTCCTCATTTTCCTAGTCTGAGCGTTACCAGATATCTTACGCCCATCAACAACGATGTCGTTAATCGGAGCGTAACTACTCTCCACCCCAAGAAACCTAAGCCCTCTAATTATAGCACCACATATCCTACCATAACTCTCCATGATGTTCTTTGGTACACTAAGATGAGACTCAGGAACAACAATGCTATATGTCAACTCTTTATCATGGAAAACAGCACCACCACCAGTTATCCTACGGACATAGTCAACACCGATCTTCTCACAAAAATCAAGGTCAACCTCATCCTCAAGACTCTGAAAATAACCAATGGAAATCGCAGGGGGACTCCAACCATAGAAACGCACAGTAGGAGGAACCTTGCCTCTACTACAATTAATCAGCACAGCCTCATCTATAGCCATGTTTGCAAAAGCATTTTTGAAACCTGTTTTTAACAATCTCCATTGTTCTTTCATGTTTTACACATCAATATACCATGGGTTAAACCCTCAGCATCCAAACCAATAAACTGGATACCATATTTCTGTATTACAGAGTTTATTTTTTCCAACAAACACTTTCTATCAAGCGAAACACCCTTGAGCTCATCCTCCAAAATATCCATAGCCTCCTCAGGATAAGCAAAGAAATCACCTGTTATACTTATCGCATTAATAGAACCATTTTCGTTATTATAATCTAAAAAGATTTTCAGAAGCTTACCATTTGGAATCTTATACACAGATTTACCTTCCATCTTTCAAACTCCCACTAGGAAATAGCTTTTTCAGCGTGATAAGAACTTCTAACCAAAGGCCCTGACTCAACATGCCTAAAACCTATACCCAAAGCAATTCTCTTAAATTCATCGAATTCATCGGGAGTATAATACTTTTTTATCTCAGCATGCTGCTTTGTTGGTTGAAGATACTGACCTATGGTTAAGAAATCAACATCGACGCTTCTTAGATCACTCATTGTTTTTAGGATCTGACCTATGTTTTCGCCAAGACCTACCATGAAACCAGATTTAGTTCTAATATTTTTATCAATTTTTTTAATGTTTTCTAACACCTTGAGGCTAGTGCTGTAACTACCATCTGGTCTTATAACAGGAAACAATTCTTCAACAACCTCTATATTATGATTAACAACATCGGGTCTAGCATCTATAACAGTCCTCAATGAACTTATAGCACCTTTGAAATCAGGGATTAGAACCTCAACCTTACAGTTTTTATTCAATTTTTTGATCTCTTTAACAGTCTCATAGAAAACACTAGCACCACCATCCTCTAAGTCATCTCTTGTAACAGATGTGATAACAGCATACCTCAAACCAAGTTTTTTGACACTCTCAGCAACATCCTTTGGTTCATTTGGGTTCAAGGGCAGAGGCTTACCATGCTTAACATTGCAATACCTGCAATTTCTCGTACAAGTATCACCGAGTATAAGAAAAACAGCGGTACCACAACCAAAACACTCAGCGATATTAGGACATTTAGCCTCCTCACAAATAGTATGAAGCTTAGACTCCCTAAGCATAGATTTTATTTTAACGAAACTTTCCCCACCACCAATCCTTACTTTTAACCAGTCAGGATGACGCCTCATAATATCATACACCCATTGTTACTCTCAATAAATCACGTAAACCAGGTGAAAAACCCAAAATAATGATACCAATCTTCAATAAGTTAACAAGAGTAACATAATTTCTAAGCTCATCTTTATACAAAACATCAAAAACGTAGACAACAACAATGATCAAAATAAACTTAGTTATAGGAAACAAGGGCCCCCAGATATTCAACAAAACATTGGATGCGGGATGCTTTTCTGCGTAATGCAAATCAAAGTTAAACGGATCCTTTATACTAATATAGCTAGTAAGACCATCAATAAGATGACCAACAAGCATAGACAAATTCAAAGGGTTAGCATAAACAGCGATTTTTTCATTGGATTTGTATCTACGCGCGATGAGATAAACAAGTCCAACAACTAGACTAGAGATGCCTATGACTATAGAGAAAACATTGAAACTTATACCACTTGTATCACCCCATCTATAACCAAGTAACCAGAGAGCTATCAAAACCAGCGATGGAATTAAACAAATCAACCCGCCAGAGAACAAAATATTGTTCACTGTGATCCTTGGGTTCTTATACTTTTTTTCAAGGTAATAACCTAACAGCAAAAAAAACAAGGCATAAGCAGCTATCTGGAAATAAATAAGGGGGGATATGAACCAATAAACAAAGGGTTCACCAAAATATCCAGTATCTTCAAGAGTCCTGCTTATAGATCCAAACAGAATGTAAGGCATTAAAGCCAAAGCAAATCTCCAATCAACTTTTATCTCAAGTTTTTTCAAAAGTTTGTAAATAAAATAGAGTGCAATGATTAGTATTATACCATATGTTATCTCTGATATTATTGTGTAACCCTCGTTTGCCCTAACACCATTATGCCAGGCTGTTCCACTTGTTGCATCAGCAACCACGGGCCCCCAGTAATATTTCCATATCCACTGGTCATAAAAAACAGATGGAAATAGGATACAGCCAAATATGATAACAACTAAGATAGCGATAAATACGCCTATGTAGAGGGTTGTTTTTTTACTCTTATAAAACTCTTTCAGGTTCATTTATTAATAAACTGGATGGGAAAAATAATATATTAACCTCTTGGTTTACCATAAACCATGGAACGGTTCACAAAATCAAAAAGAATGGTCTTTCCAAGAGAGGTTATCCTTGGTCATAAAACCACGTCCCAGGTAGCAGAGCTATGCGACCGCATAGGCATGGGAGATAATATACTGATAGTATGTGATAAGAAAACAAAGAAGATATCTGGTGATGAAATAAACAGGATTTTATCAAAAGCTGATTACAATGTTAAACAAAAAATTGTTTCTGCTGCAACTGTTGATGGGGTTAATGCTGTCATTAAATTCGCAAATAAAAACGATATAAATCTTTTACTAGGTGTTGGGGGAGGTAGTGTTATTGATATAACAAAACTCGCCGCCTTTGACCTAAAGAAACCATTCGTAAGTATACCCACTTGTGCATCACATGATGGTATCGCATCCCCACGTGCATCATTAAAACATAGAAAAGGTAGTGTATCAAAAACAGCTGTGTCACCAATTGCTATACTAGCAGACACATATATTATAAATAAGGCACCATACCGTATGCTGGCATCTGGGTGCGCAGACGTGATATCAAATATCCCAGCTGTAATGGACTGGGAGCTAGCATACAAACTAAAATACGAAGAGTTCAGCAGCGAAGCAGCGGTACTAGCAAAAACCTCAGCACAAATGCTAATAGAAAAGGCTGACGAAATCAAAACCAGAACAGAAGAATCAGTATGGACAGCAGTAAAAGCAATGATAGTATCAGGGGTAGCGATGAGCGTAGCAGGTAGCACAAGACCCGCATCAGGAGCAGAACACATGTTCTCACATATGCTAGACCACCTAAGACCAAGCATATTCTTAAAAGGAAATAAAAAACAAGCGCCAATGCACGGCGAACAATGCGGCGTAGGAGCAATAATGATGGTCTACCTTCATGGCGGAGACTGGGAAAAAATAAGAGACGCACTAAAAACAATAGGGGCACCAACAACATCAGCAGAATTAGGTATACCAAAGAAAAAAATAATAGAAGCACTGACACGCGCACAAGAAATAAGACCAGAGAGATACACAATCCTTGGAGAAACAGGTCTGACAAAAGAAGCAGCTAAAAAACTAGCAAAAACAACTGGTGTAATATAAATATGCCACTTGTAACACTCGTAGGAGAAAAAATCGCTAGAGAAGACAACGAGTTCATATACATTGGACCAAACAACGACTGCAGAAACTGCAAACTAAAAACCGTATGCTTCAACCTAAAACCTGGTAGAAAATACAAAATAACAAAAATAAGAGACAAAAAACATAGTTGCAGTATACATGAGGGGAACACAGCGGTTGTAGAAGTCATAGAAATGCCACTTATAGTAGCAATAGAAAAAAACCTTTTAGAAGGAAACACTATAAAAATAGAGAAAAAAACATTATGCAGAAACATAGGCTGCAGCAACATTGAGCTATGTAACAACCCGGCTTTACAAAACGGAAAAACCTATGCTATAAAAAACGTTTACGACCCAGTAATATGCCCGATAGAGAAAGACCTTAAAAAAGTTGAGTTAGCTGATCAATGACACACTATATTATAGATAAGACCATCGTTTCCAACAAAACCTAACAAACCATTTTTGTCATTAACAATTTTTCTCCAACTACTTGTATTAAAACCAGTAACATTATGAGCATAGTCTGTAATCTGGGCGACACCGATGCAGATAACTGATGTACCAGAGGTGCCACAGTTCCAAACCTCAGCAACAACCTTTATCTTCTCATAAGGTGTCTTAGAGGTATCGCTCCCATCAAAGGTAATATAATATGTTTTATGGCCGTTAACAAGAATACGCGACCCGTTAGCTTTTGTGCTATTATCAACAACTATGCCTTGTTGCGAAGCACCATGGATTGTTTCCTCCGCCTTAGCCAGTAGACCCTTTTCATCCATCATAATAAGAGGTTTAAAAGTTGCAACAGTGAGATTAGCAGGATAAGCACCACCTATTTTGTATGTTAAGCTGCACCATTTCTCCAAACCAAACAAATCAGAAGCGGTTTCTCGTTCATCAAGATTCTCAACCCAGCCGTTATCCAAAAAACTATCAGGTACACGAGCTGGTT
Organism: Candidatus Thermoplasmatota archaeon; assembly: GCA_029907305.1. NCBI lineage: Archaea > Methanobacteriati > Thermoplasmatota > Thermoplasmatota archaeon. The sequence goes on along the minus strand of JARYMC010000031.1, from coordinate 2,509 downwards.
TAATCTCCCTGGTGCTAAAAATAACAGCTGAAATAATAACTATTACAAGAAACAAGGCAATAAACACATAGAACTTGTTTTCTTTCACACCACCTTCTTCAACCACAACCATGTAAATAAAAATGCATCTACATTAAGCTAACGAAAAAACAACAAAAAAAAAGTGGTTGTTTTTTTTTAAATTGTTTTAATCAAATCAGCAATTTTCTCCAGTTTATCCTTCTCATTTGGTAACGCTATAGATGCACGCCATCTTTTAGTACCATCTGGCAGGTAGTACCCCCGTGAAACAGCTATAAACTCGTTTTCCCCAACAGGAGTCTTAGCCTTCCTCTTGGAGACTTCTATAAAATTGTTTTTACCGAACTTTATCTCCTCAGCCTTTATAGTCTCAAATTCAACCATCATTTATCCCTCATCCTTCTATTATAGATATGGGGTATATAATATATTAAATTATAGGGTTTTTAAAAAAGGTATGGAAAAAATATGTTTTTTTTTTTATTTCAAGCCTGCTTCTTTTCTAATAAGAGCCGCTTTATCTGTTTTCTCCCAGGTAAAATCAGGTTCTTCTCTACCAAAATGACCATAAGCCGCGGTTTTCTTATAAATCGGCCGTCTAAGATCAAGCACCTCAATTATATCAGCAGGTTTCACAGGGAAAAACTCTCTAACGATATCTTCTATCTTCACAATAGGTATCTTGTTTGTGCCAAAGCAATCAATATTTATAGAAACAGGCTCGGCAACACCAATTGCATAAGCAAACTGGATCTCACATTTATCTGCGACACCAGAAGCAACAATATTCTTCGCTATATAACGAGCCGCATAAGCCCCACTTCTATCAACCTTTGTAGGATCCTTACCAGAAAAAGCACCACCCCCATGTCTACCAACACCACCATAAGTATCAACAATAATCTTCCTACCAGTTAAACCTGCATCAGCATATGGTCCACCCCTGATAAAAGAACCGGTGGGATTAACATGATAAACCGTGTCTTTATCAATCCAGTCTTTACAAACAGGTTTTATGATCTTCTCAATAACATCCCTTCTTATACGACTGTAAGATATACCGCTATCATGCTGCGTAGAAACAACAATAGTATCAGCCCTCAGAGGTTTACCATTCTCATCATACACAATTGAAACCTGTGATTTACCATCAGGCCTAAGATAAGAGATACCACCTGATTTTCTAACATCAGATAAACGTTTAGTAAGTTTATGGGCGAGCGAAATAGGGAGAGGCATAAGCTCCTTTGTTTCTCTGCAAGCAAAACCATACATCATACCTTGATCACCAGCACCCTGCTCCTTATGCAAACCCTTACCAGACACACCCCGATATATGTCAGGGCTCTGCTCAGTTATCTGAACCCAAACAGAACAAGTCTCCCATTCGATACCATACTCAGATTTTGTGTAACCAATACCCTTTATCGTATCACGAACAACATGTGGTATATCAATGTAACCAGAAGTAGTCATCTCACCAAAAACCATGACACCACCATTCTTAGTACCAGTTTCAATAGCAACCCTAGAATATTTATCCTGTCTCAATGCCTCATCAAGTATAGCATCTGATATAAGATCACACATCTTATCAGGATGACCCTCAGTTACAGATTCAGAGCTTATAATTATTTTTCTCCTTCGCATATGTAATCACCTAGAAAGTAGATATTAACCTCCCAGATATTTTTTAGTGAACTGAAAACCATAACACGGTTATTAATTTTTTTAAAAAAGTTAGAGAGAGGCTTTTATCTGTTGATTTTTCTAGTAGTCCAAACATCCTCAGGTAGTGTACTATAAAGATCCTCATCCTCAGGTTCCTTATTAACAATCCGTTTCTCAGGAAGAATAACCCTAGACCTCTTGTTCTTATCCTTAGCATATTCTAAGATAGTGTTTTTCTTAAGTACCCAATAATGTGTACGCCACTCACGGCCATCATACAAAGTTGTTTCCTCGCGCTCAGTAGTCAGCATGCCTTCTTCTTCTAGGATATAAAACAGTTGTCTATCCTCAGGATCAAGAACGTTATCTATAACACGGTCATCGTAACCAAATATATCCATAACAAAACCAGCGTCTCTCCTAGCCTCCTCTATGTCTATACCGACTCGGTTAGCTATCGCTTTTGATAGATCATCCAAAGTTATAATCTTGCTCATAATTAATTAGACTCCTTCTTGTACAAATTTTTTTTGCGTAATATAGTGTGTAACTCATACTTTATATACTTTTCTATGATAGCAGTACTTCGGAAAGTACAATCGTAAATATTTTTAACCTATAACTTCATTGATTTTTTTGGGAAGATGGGATGAGAAGTACCCTTGAAGATAAGTTAAAAGATGTTATTGTAAAGACGTTAAGTAAGCATATTAATCTTGTAAAAGGTGGGAATAGTACATATATTCAGATAGTCAGGAGTTCTTAGTTTGGAGTTGGGCAGGTGTTAATCAAATTTCTGTTCAAGAAGCTTCTGAGG
>JARYMC010000030.1 GCA_029907305.1 Candidatus Thermoplasmatota archaeon | reverse complement strand
ATACTAAAGGCATTAGCCATGTCGGAATTCTCTATACTACTGATCCTCCTCAGTTCTGGTGGGATATAACTGAAAATGTTTGTTTCTTTGGTGACCCTGATATGAGAGTGTTTGTTCCTGGTACTGATTATAGCAATGCAAACTACTGGGAAAAAGAAGATACAACACCACTAAGATACAACGCAGAAATATCAATAGATGGTCACATGCCATTCGGTGCAACAGATTATCCAAATGCAAAAGAACCAGTAACATTCTGGCAGCAATATCTAGTGCCAATAATAGCCTTAATACTAATAGTGTTACTAGTGATAGCCATGATCGTATTAAGCAGAAGAAAAAATAATTAATAAAAATATTTTTTCAGCAAGTATAAGTGAATTATCACCAAAACTCATATGGCTTTTTATCCGGTTATAATAAAATAGAAAAAGGTACATCCATCGTTGAGTATGCCCAGCAAAACAAGCATGGATATTAGGTAAGTAATTGTCAAACATCCTAGTTTCGGTCTTTAAGTGTTTCGTTGAATCGTGTGATGGAATTAAATTAAAGAATAATTAGATTATCTATATTCAACACCCCACGCCAATTCAGCAATAGTAGCTAATATAAACCTGGATACTTCTGTTGCATATGGAACATCCATATTCTCAATAGTATCTGAAGGTTTATGGTAATCAGTATCCTCTGTAGCCTCAGCAACGATTATTGCGTCGTAGCCATGTCTTAAGAACTCTTGATAATCACTTCCATAGCCTTTAAAATTGTCGAAAGTTACTTCATCCGAAAATATTGTAAAATTTAAAAACTCAGGATAACGCTGATTAACATTGATAATAAAATCAATTATCCACCTGGAATCTTTAGTTCCAGCAACTAAGACCTCAGTGTCTCTATAATCAGGTCCATGTGTTCCTATCATATATATCCATGCAAATCGTTGCTACAATGTTATCATTGTTTTTTGCAGCCTCTTCAGCATAAGCGCGAGATCCCATAAGCCATTGTTCTTCACCATCCACTGTTAAAAAACGTACAGTATGATTAAATGAATACTGGCTCATAATTTTTGCAGCTGCAAGAATTGCTGCTACGCCAGAGGAATCATCATTTGCTCCAGGTGCACCTGGCACGGTATCATAATGAGCAACTAAAACATATACCTCATCACTGTTTTTATCTGTACCAGGTAAAGTAGCTTCTATGTTGTTTCCTACAAACCATCCAAAAAACCAACTTGGTACTTTTAGATTCTTAATCGTTGGCTCCTGCTCCCAATATTGATATCTAACCTCTAAACCCATGCTTTCAAACTCATTATAAAGATACTTAGCCACCTTCTCAATTGGCAGATCAAAAAACCTACCGATAATAGGCCGATTAGAAAGCTTATACCAAAATCTACGAGCAGTAACATGAGGCCCAAAAGAAGTCAATTTTTCTATATAGTCCTTTATCATCGATTCATCAAGCTGCCTCATCATATCCATGACTTTTATAGCGATAGGATCTGGCACTTCTTCTGGAGGCTCTTCATGTATCAATGTTTCAGTTGATTTAAAAAATCCTAGATTATCCAGAGCAATGTAGACCACAACTGAAGAAACCACAAGTATTAACACGATTGTGATCGCTATGATCTTCTTTTTAGTAGTTTCTTTCATACTTTTCAACTCTTAGATAATATTTTATATACTTCACAATTTATATAATTTGTTATATGCAATATATAACAAAATGTTATAACTTACTCAAAAAATACAAGATTTGTGGTCAGCTAAAATATGAGAGTTTCACAGACGCTAAAAAAGCAAAAAAATTCATTGAAGACCTTAATGGTGAAGTAGCAATAAAACCAATAGGGCTCACGGGCGGTAAAGGAGTTAGAGTATCTGGTGATCACTTCAAAGGAATAAAAGAAGCTATCATGTACGTTGATGAGGTTATATCTAAAAAGATTGGTGGTGCTGCTAAGGTTTTAATTGAGGAAAAAGCTGTTGGTGAAGAGTTCACATTACAAGCCTTTTCAGATGGACATAGTATAATGACACCAGATAGAATAATGGGGTTGCTTGGCAACCTATTCATCGCACTCGTTGTTCTGTTTGTTTTCTTTATTGTTGCAGCATTATTCTTAAGAAAATCATTAGATTTGCTTGCTGCCAAAACAGGAGTAAAAATGTTTGGTACGACTGGATTGATTTTTTTGATTGGTGCCGTACTGATAATAATCTTTATCGGGTTTATTTTTATGTTAGTTGGGGTAATACTTCTGATGATATCATTTTTCTCGATCAAGACGCCGGCATCAACACAGGAGATGGTACAAAACACATTAGAAAATAAACAAATCTGATCACTGAAAATCTTTCTTTGATATACCAACGAGTATGAGCCCGACAAGTGATAATATACTAGCTGAGAGGAACGGGCCTATTATAAATAATCCCATAAGACTTCCTACAAGCGCTAGCTCCCATCTTTTCTTTTTAAAAGCTAATATACCCCCAAGTAATGTAAAAACTGATAATATAATTCCTATAACAGAACACATCTGAAAGATAGATATCATCTGCTCAGGGGTTATCTGAGATGGTAGTTCTATACCTTGTAGATTTAACTGTGAAATTAACTGCGCTGGATCAACTAAAAAATATGATGCCCATGTAAACAATCCAAGCAAACCAGCAAGAATTAAGATTAAACCAGCTATTGTCGGCATCGAGCTACCAGTTGGTTGTTGTTTAAATGAATCATATCCAACTGGTTGCGCTGACAAATCTTTTTCAACCACATTATAATCAGGTTCTGTTTTTTCCGTATTCATAATAAAAACCTTCTAAAAAACTGTAATGATTAATTTGTTTTTATGTCTATTTCTTTTTTACTTCTTTTCCGTCTCTGACTTTGCAATAAGATACGTGGCATTATTTTTTTAGTTGCATACCAGTACAAAAACAGGCCATATGCAACAAGGCTGATTTGAAGATATCCTACCCTATAAAAGTTGGTTACAAAAATAACTATAGTAACTGGAAGGTGTAATAGAATTACGAATAGCAAATATTTCGAGAGTTTACCATCATATATACCATACCCTATAATAGCTCCAGTTGCACCCTGGAAAAGGATTATTCCGATAGCACCAAAGAGAACAAGACCAAAGAGTAAGTAATCCGTTGTTTGGACATTACTAAAAAGGATAGACACTGGTGTAAAAATCGATCCGAAACCCAACCCAAGTGTGAGACCATATATTGTTGTTTCTCGTTTCCCCTGAAATCTGCCAATATTAAGTATCATTGTTTTAAAAACTTGCTCTAATATAGGAAATAAAAAAAGGTAGTATATACCCACGTTTGAAGTCAAAATTTCTATAACAGCCGAGATAAAACCTGTTACGATACCTGCTATAAAAAATATGAACATTGTTTTTTCTTTGAAAAAACCTTCAAATCCTTTTAGACTTATGAATAATAGCAGCAGCGCTGGTATTACTCCAAGAAATAAACTTGCATGAGGTAATATATCCATTTCGAGTCCAGATGAAATGGGAAATAATATATTAAAGGTCATCGATACCAAAAATCAAAAAATCTGAGGAGACTAAGTTATGTTAAAAACACCAGTTATTGTTCTCAACGTGAAAACATATATAGAGGCCACTGGTGAAAAAGTTTTAGAAATCGCAGATCTCATGGACAAAATATCAAGAGAAACTGGGGCTAGTATGGCGATTGCTGTACAGGCTACTGACATATCTATGTGTGCCAAAAAAGTTAGCATACCTGTTTTTGCTCAGCATATAGATCCTATAAAACCTGGTAGTTTCACGGGTTGGATTCTACCAGAGGCTGTTAAGGCATCTGGTGCTGTTGGTACTTTGATTAACCATAGTGAACATAGACTCGCTTTATCTGATGTTGATGCTTGTATAAAACGTTCTAAAGAACTGGGTTTAGATCATATTGTTTGCTCAAATGATATTCCTACATCAAAATCTATAGCGGTTTTTTCGCCTAATTTTATAGCGGTAGAGCCACCAGAGCTTATTGGTGGGGATATATCTGTTACAACAGCTGATCCAGGTATTGTTAGTGGCACAGTTGATGCTGTTAAAAATATTAACAAAAAAATCAGGGTTCTCTGTGGAGCTGGAGTTAAAAACGGAAAAGATGTAGCAAAGGCTGTAGAGCTTGGTGCAGATGGCGTGTTATTAGCTAGTGGTGTTGTAAAAGCAAAAGACAGAGAAAGTGTATTACGTGATTTAGCATCAGGTCTATGACTTATTTTATGCGTCTTTCAAAGATTGTATTGCTTCTTTATAATTACTACTCGTAAAAATATAATTTCCTGCGACTAGGACATCTGCACCGTTTTGTTTAACTGTTTTTGCGTTCTCCTTGTTTATACCACCATCCACCTCTAGGTAAATCTTTTTTTTGGTTTTATTGATCATCTCCTTTGCTTGTTTGATTTTTGGTAAAACTTCTTTTATGAAACCTTGCCCGCCGAAACCTGGGTGGACAGACATTACAAGGACGAGGTCAACCATACCGATGACATCTTTGATTTCATCAATTGGTGTTTCTGGGTTTACTGACACACCTGCTTTGCAACCATGGTTTTTTATTTTTTTTATCAAAGGCTCTAGTTCATCGCATGCCTCAGTATGAACCGTAATAAGGTTTGCGCCTGCTTTTGCGAAATGTTCTATGTATTTTTCTGGGTGTTCTATCATTAGGTGAACATCAAAAAATATGCCAGATATTTTCCTTATTTTAGAGACTACAATAGGACCTATAGTAATATTTGGGACGAAATGACCATCCATTACATCAATATGTAACCATTCTGCGCCTGCTTTTTCAACTGCTTTGATCTCATCGCCTAGTTTAGAGAAATCTGCTGATAGTATAGATGGTGCTATTAGTACCATTGTTATCAAAAACTGCAAATATCGTTTCTGTTTATAAATACAAGTGTTTTGATTAGAATGAATTGATCTGGAGAAGTTTTTTATTTCTTTAGTTTCCTTATTTTGAATTCCCCTATCCCTATGGGTATGATTTCTATCTCATCTCCATCGTTGATATCGTGGGCTTTTGCAAGCTGACTAGGTATCGTCAATACCAGGCTGCTACCCACTACTCGGGCTTTTCTTGTTAGAGGCATATCCCATCCACCTAAAACAGAGTAATGTATACGTAAATATATATATGTTTCTGTTTATTCAAAAATATCTAAACGTATCCCTCAAAACTAAAACGAGATGGTTTTATAGATACAAAAAGTTATGAACAAAAACACATTACACCCCTCTTGTGAGACTTTATGAAAATATTTGTTGACACAGCAAACTTAGAAGAGATAAGAGAACTTGCAAGCTGGGGAGTAATAGATGGAGTAACAACCAACCCAACCCTGGTAGCAAAAAGCGGGAGAAGCTTCAAAGAAATAGTAAAAGAAATATTTGACATAGTAGACGGACCGATAAGCCTAGAAGCAGTGAGCACAAAAGCAGAAGACATGATAAAAGAAGCACGGAACCTAGCAAAGATACACAAAAACGTTGTAGTAAAAATACCTATGACACCAGACGGATTAAAAGCAGTAAAAACACTTAGCAAAGAAGGAATAAAAACCAATGTAACACTCGTTTTCTCATCAAACCAAGCACTGCTAGCAGCAAAAGCTGGTGCAACATACGTGAGCCCATTCATAGGCAGACTGGATGACATAGGAAACGAAGGCATGCAAATAGTGGAAGAGATCATGGATATATTCAAAAACTATGATTTTAAAACACAGGTGATAGTTGCAAGCATAAGACACCCGATACATGTTATACAAGCAGCGAGGCTAGGCGCACACATAGCAACAGTACCACCAGATGTGATCAAAAAAATGGTTGGTCATTCACTAACTGATGTTGGTATAGATAAATTTCTTAAAGACTGGAAAAAAGTAAAAAAATAAAAAAACATAACTTAATCCATATGGTAGAAATACTATATTGGACGGAAAAATGAAAGAAAATAAATCGATGGGATTCATATCTTTACTCTGTGGTATCACAGGTATTATCCTGCTTCCATTAGATTTTTACTTTTCAGCATACAACATGATTTGGAGGGAACATCATAATTACATAGTGCTTTTAATTGGAGTTTTAGGCATAATTGCAATAGTAACTGGTAAAATGGCATATTCTAACATAAATAAAGACAAAAAAGACCTAATAGGCATAATTTTAGGAATCATAGATATAGCTTTTGCAATATTATGGATAATTGTATATTGGTATGTAATCAATCTTCCAACTTCCGGTTATCCACTCTAATTAATAAATTTGGAATCGTAGGGTTTGAGAAGAAAAATGGAAGAAGAAATCACAGAAAATAAACAAACTGCAGAAGGAATGTTGTCGGTATTTTTCGGTATACTTCTTCTTGTTTTGGAAGTTTTAAGTGCTAGTGGCTTAATCACACTTATATTGTTTTTAATAGTAATTATTCTTGGTGCTAAAGCATGGCATAAAAAAGATAAATTAGGATTAATTGGGCTAATTCTTGGTGTTATATCAATTATATTATCAATTTATTGGACTGTATATGTTTATATCAGTGGTTTACCTCATTGATGTATATTTTTCATTTGATGTAGTAATATTTGTTTATCTGAGGATTTATAAACGATTAGCTGTTTTGAAATTGTAGGGTTTGAGGGAAAAAATAAAAAAATTTGTTTAAACTACTCTATATTTTACTAAACTCTTTTTTCCGTTCCTTAGTATTTTTACCAGTTGCCTCAAAAAGAAAACTATTCCACTTTTTTATAATACTATAGTCACCCGACACCTTTTTAGGGGGAACTATATCAACGATAAGAAGGTTTTTTTCATGCTTCATATTGATATCACCGATACCATCTACACTAAATTTTATACCTTTTGATGCATCACCTTTAACACCGAAATATTTCAAAACCAGCGCACTTATATTTGGATTATGCCCTCTCTTAATAGTATATTCTCTCATAGTACAGCTCACTTCGTTTTTCTTGTATAATAAAAAACAATATTAAATTTTGTATTACCTTTTATCAAATTATCAAAATTATTTTTTAAAAAAAATAACCCACATCAGTACATAAACTTTATATACTAATCCTATAATGCCTTATTCCCTGTCTATACCAGACACAAAGCGGGCAATTCCCATGGAATCCCGGCATCAAACAGCACAGAAATTTGTTTTCGGCTGTTTGTGAAATGTCACGGTTTAGACAATAATGTATGAACAATTTATCATACATACGATACAAAACGAATTTAGAGGTTATAATATGCCAGATATAAGACGCCCACGGAGAGGGTCACATGGATATTCTCCACGAAAAAGAGCTAGAGCTGAGACTCCACATATAAAAAGTTGGCCTGAGGGTGGAGACAAACCAAAGATACAAGGTTTCCTTGGTTACAAAGCCGGTATGACACATGCTTTCGTCGTCGACTATAGACCTACCTCAACAACCTCAGGTAAAGAGGTAATAATGCCTGTATCAGTGGTTGAAACACCACCTGTTAAGGTCGCAGCTGTTAGAGGATACAAAAAAACTTACAATGGTTTACAGTCAATTGGTGAGATATGGGCTGAAAAACTAGATCCAGAACTTTCAAAAAGATTAAATTTAGCTAAAAAAGAAAAAAAAGTTAATTGGGATATTTTCAAAGATGTTGATGAATTACGTGTTATAATATATACGCAGCCAAAACTAGTTACTGGTGTACCAAAGAAAATACCTGAGGTACGTGAGTTCAAAATTAGCGGCGGTAGCATAGAGGAACAAATGAAATACGCAAAAGAAGTCCTTGGTAAAGAGATAAAAGTTAGCGATGCCATCAAAGAAGGGGATATGCTTGATATAATTGCTGTGACAAAAGGTAAAGGTTTTCAGGGTGTAGTAAAAAGGTTTGGTGTTAAGTTACTTTTCCATAAAAACTCTAAGCATCGCAGGATGATTGGGACTCTTGGTTCCTGGCATCCAAACTGGGTACAAGCAACAGTACCACAAGCAGGACAAGTTGGGTACCATCAAAGAACAGAGTACAACAAACGTGTTATTAAGATAGGTGATAAAGGCGAGGAGATCACACCCGCTGGTGGATTCCCACATTATGGTGTCATCCGAAACTCGTATGTTCTTCTTCATGGCTCAATTCCCGGTCCTATAAAAAGACTGGTTGGTATGAGAGACGCTATACGTTATCAACGTGGTGTAAAAATTCAGAAACCAGAGATAACTTATATCTCTACTACAAGTAAACAAGGTGCGTAAATATGACCAAGGTTAATGTTTATGGTGTTGATGGTTCAATAAAAGAAAAAATTGATCTACCAGTTTTATTCCATACACCTTATCGCCCTGACGTCATAAGAAAATCATTCAATGTTCTACGTTCTAATATGAGACAACCTTATGGTTCCGATCCTTTTGCTGGTACAAAACATGCGACAGAATCAATTGGCAAAGGACGAGGCATGTCTCGTGTACCAAGGCTCACACAAGGTCAAAAAGCAGCATTAGCTCCATGTGTCGTTGGTGGTAGAAGAGCGCACCCACCAAAAGCAGAACGTAATTGGAGTGAAAAAATAAACAAAAAAGAAAAAAAACTGTCTATACTCTCTGCTCTGGCTGCAACATCTGACAAAGAAAAGGTTTCAAACAGAGGACATAAATTCAACAAAAAAATAACACTCCCTGTTGTAGTTGAAGATGATTTTGAGAAAATCAAAAAAACCAAAGAGGTTATAGAAGCTCTTGAAAAAATAGGGGTATACGATGATATTGTTAGAGCTGAAAATGGTAAAAATATACGCGCTGGTAAAGGAAAAATCAGGGGTAGAAAATACAGGACTCCCAAGTCTATACTGATTGTTTCTACAAGTGATGAAATTAAAAAAAGTTCTGGTAATTTAACTGGTGTAGACGTTGTTAAACCAAATGAGATAAACATAAAGCATCTAGCGCCTGGTGGTTATGCTGGTAGGCTCACACTGTTCACAAAATCTGCTTTGGCACAAATAATGGGGTGGTAGGTAATGAAAATTGTTGACACATATGATGTTATATATCATCCTTATGTCACAGAAAAAACCATGAGCCTCATGGAAAAAAACAATGCGTTAGAGTTTATTGTGAAAAGGAAAGCGAATAAAGAGTTAATTAAAAAAGCTGTGGAGAAAATGTTTGATGTGAAGGTTAGTCACATACAAACAAAGATAACTAAGAATGGTAAACATGCGATTGTTACCTTCATGCCCGAATTTAAGGCTGAGGATATTGGTATGAGAATTGGAATATTTTAGAGGTAAAAAATTATGGGTAAGAGACTTATACAACAGAGAAGAGGAAGGGTGCGTGGCAGGTACAACGCTCCATCACATAGATTCAGAGGTGATGTTAAGTACATCCAAGATCGAGGAGTACATGAAGGTTTTATCGAAGATATTATGCACGATCCTGGTCGATCAGCTCCAGTGGCAAGTGTTAAGCTGAATAACTCCAGAAAAATATTAACCATCGCCACTGAGGGTATGAAGATAGGTGACAAAATAAAAATCACAGACAGTAAAGACGAGGCAGCAATAGGGAATGTACTTCCTCTCAGTAAGATACCTGATGGTTATATGGTTTATAACGTAGAATTATCACCAGGTGATGGTGGTAAGCTAGCACGTGCTGGTGGGAACAGCGCGACGATAGTATCACATGAGCTCGGTAAAACTACAATATTGCTTCCATCTGGGAAATTCAAAACATTAGATTCCTCATGTAGAGCAACAATAGGTGTAGTAGCAGGCGGGGGTAGAAAAGATAAACCATTTGTTAAAGCAGGTAAAAAATTCTTTGCGTATAGAAGCAGGGGAAAACAGTACCCGGTTGTTAGAGGCACAGCCATGAACCCTGTTGCCCACCCACATGGTGGTGGTAGTCACCAACACATTGGTAAACCATCTAGTGTGAAAAGAGGAGCACCACCTGGTAGAAAAGTTGGTAGCATTGCACCGAAACGGACTGGGAGGAGATAAAAAACATGGTAGATACCGAAGAGCATAAGATGTCTGCAAAAAGCAGGATGCGCAGTAAACGTAAAAAGATAGAGATAAAAAAGAAGGAGTTTAGATACCATGGAATGACCCTAGAAGAAATCAAAAAGCTATCAATAGACGAGCTAATACCTATTCTACCATCAAGGGCAAGAAGAACATTAAAAAGAGGTTTAACTAAAACTCAGGATAAACTACTCAACGATATTGAAAAAGCCAAACAAGGAGATATAATAAAAACACATTGCAGAAACATGATTATCCTACCAAGTTTCGTTGGACATAGAATAGATGTTCACAACGGAATCAGTTTCCAACGCGTAGACATACAACCCCATATGATTGGGCACTACCTAGGCGAGTTTGCTATGACCCGGAAAAAAGTTAAACACACAGGACCTGGTGTTGGTGCAACAAGGTCATCCAAATATATGCCTTTGAAGTGATGCTATATGAAAAAATACTCAACCACTATGGACCCAGATAAAACCGCAAAAGCATACGGATATGAGCTACATTGCTCAGTAAAAGACTCTAGAAACATAGCCCATGCCATAAAAGGTATGAAAGTGGAAGAAGCAAAAAAATACCTTGAAGACGTTATTGCTATGAAACGAAATATACCAACCATATACCACAAAGGTAAAAGATCACATCAGAAAGCATCTGGTCCAGCTAGTTTCCCAAGGAAAGCAGCTGAATACATGCTTAAAACAATAAAGAACGCAGAAAACAATGCTGAATACAAAGGGTTTGACACAGAAAACATGAAGATCTCACATATCTCAGCATATAATGGTAGGATAATAAAAGGCATGACGCCTAGAGCCCATGGAAGAGCAACTGATAAAAATGAAACAACAACAAATATAGAAATAATTCTTGAAGAGGTAGAGTAATGTCAAGTGAACGAAAGTTTGTTAGAGAAAACACAAACAGAGTGCTCATAAAAGAATTCCTAATCAAAAAGATAGAGGGTGCTGGTTTCGGTGGTATGAGTATACAGAGAACACCCATGGGTACAAGGATAGACATACTAGTAGAACGCCCAGGTATGGTTATTGGCAAAAGTGGTAACAAGATAAAAGATTTAACTGATGATATCAGAGCTAATTTCAATGTGGATAACCCACAGATAGAGATACAAGAAGCTGGTAGTAAAGCATCTTTAAATGCACAAATAATGGCAGAAAAACTAGCAGAGGCACTTGAAAGAGGATGGCATTTCAGAAGAGCAGGGCACTCGACTGTCAGAAGGATAATGGATGCTGGTGCAAAAGGATGCCAAGTTATAATAGCTGGTAAATTGACAGGTGCTCGTCATAGAACAGAGAAATTCACAGAAGGACACATTAAATACTGTGGTGAGACAGCAAAAGAAGTTATGGATGTTGGTTATGCAACAGCAAAACTAAAACCTGGTGTGTTAGGTGTTAAAGTTAGGATAATGAAACCTGATGCAAAATTACCAGATGAAATAACATTAAAAGTAGTTGCTGAGGAAAAAACAAAAGAAGTTAAAAAAGAAGAAGAAAAGAAAGAAGAGCCTGCTGAGAAGAAAAAGACTGATATCAAAAGACTCACTGAGATAAAAGGCATCGGCCCATCAATTATTAAAAAATTTGAGAAAGCTGGTATAACATCACTTGAAGAACTTTTCGAGATGGATTATGATGATCTATCATCAATTGATGGTATCGGTGGTAAAACAGCTGAGAACATCATTAAGAATTTAAAGAAACTTCTAGGGGGAACTACATAGTTATGGTGCTTAAGGCTAAAGAGATTAGAGAACTTTCTCATGAACAAAAAATAGAGAAACTAGAGGAATTGAAAAGAGAGCTGATGCATGAGCGTGGAGTAGCTGCAATGGGTGGATCACCGCCTTCTCCAGGTAAAATAAGGCAGATAAGGATGGAGATTGCAAAGCTATTAACGATCATGCGGGAGGAAGGAGAAAAATAAATGAGTGATATATGTGAAGTATGTGGTCTGCCGAAGGAGATATGTGTCTGCGAGGACATAGCTCGGGAACAACAGAAGATCACCATTGTACTCGACAAACGACGATATGGGAAAATGATGACCGTTGTAGAGGGGATAAACCCAAACGATCTCGACATCAATGCGCTGATAAGCAACCTGAAATCAATATGCGCCTGTGGTGGCACAATAAAAGAAGGAAAAATAGAACTCCAGGGTGACCACAGAACAAAAGTGAAAGAAACATTAGAGAAAATGGGATTTGTCGTTGAAATACTATAGAAGAAAAAGAATCTGTTGATAGGTTTTTCAACGATGTATTCCTAAATTCTCATGAGAGGATAACATGGATGAAAAAACTTTAGCTAGAGAGGAACTCATAGGACGTTATGTAACAATCAGAGAATGCACAGATCCTACTCTAGAAAATAAATCTGGTTTGATAATTGATGAAACAAAAAACACTTTCATAATTGAGATTGAAAATAAAGAAAAAAAAGTTAGTAAAAGTATTGCAAAATTTGAGTTTGAACAAGATGGTAAAAAAATTGTATTGAATGGATCAAAACTGGTATTTAGACCTGAGGATCGTATAAAAAAAGTAAGGTGAAACATGTGGCGAATAAGAAAAAAATAGAGAAAAAAGAACGTGACATTGGTTTAAACATAAAGGCTCCTACTGAGAGCTGTAATGATAGGAACTGCCCTTTCCATGGTACTCTATCTGTTAGAGGACAGGTTATAACAGGTGTTGTAGCATCCACTAAAATGAATAACTCTGTACTCGTGAAAAAAGAATATTTACATTATGTTCCAAAATATGAGAGATACGAGAAGAGGACATCAACATATCCTGCGCATTGTCCACCATGTTTGAAAGTTGCGGTTGGGGACAAAGTGAGGATAGTTGAATGCAGACCTATTAGTAAAACAATATCGTTTGTGACTGTAGAAAAATTATGATTGGAGGATTAAGAGTATGAAAGGTATTGCTGGCAGAACAATGCGGGGGCTACCAGTTGGAGCTAGACTAGAATGTATAGATAATACCGGTGCTAAAGTAGTCCAGATAGTTATGACACCAAAACTGAAGGGGACACATCGCAGGTACCCGAAAGCTGGTGTCGGTGACATGGTTATAATTAGTGTAAAAAAGGGTACTATGGAGATGAGAAGGCAACTGCTGAAAGCTGTTATAGTACGCCAGAAACGACCTTTTAGAAGATCTGATGGCACCATGGTGCAGTTTGAGGATAACGCTGCTGTAATAGTCACAGACACAGGGGAAACCAAGGGAACCATGATCAAAGGACCTGTTGCCATCGAAGCAGCAGAAAGATACCCAAAGATAGCTGCTATATCTTCAATAATAGTGTGAGTTGATTGAAAATGAAATCTAGAAGACCTGGTAAACAAAGAAAGATACTGTTCAATGCACCTCTCCACAAAAAAAGAAAATGGCTGGCATCACACCTAGAAGAAAATCTGCTTCTAAAATATGATAGAAGAAGCGTGCCATTGATAAAAGGGGATACAGTCAGGGTTATGCGAGGAAACTATAGAGGACATGAGGATAAAGTCGCAAAAGTAGATGTTAAATCAGGTTATGTAGAAGTAGAAGGAACCACAATCACAAAAGCCGATGGGAAAAAGATTCCGAAATTACTGCATGCAAGTAATTTGTTGATCACAAAATTAAACCTCGCGGACAAATGGCGAAGAGCAAAACTAGAAAAAGGACTACCCGAGGAGACGAAAAAAGAAATCGAAAGAGAAGCAGAGCAACAACTCAGAGATGCGGAAGAACAAAAAAGAAAAGAAGAAGAGAAAAAAAAGATAGAAGAAGCAAGACAGAAAACCCTAGAAG
>JARYMC010000029.1 GCA_029907305.1 Candidatus Thermoplasmatota archaeon | reverse complement strand
CTTCGCTCGTTCTTTCAACTGCTTTCTTTTTTCTATGGTTATCTTACATCCCATCCACATATCACCAAAGAAGGTAACACAATTTATAATATTTTAATTATGCTAGGACACTAGGCAAATCTTTTATTTATTTAAAAATATACCGTAAATTAAACATCATGGAATAAAAAACTTAGATAGAACACCACTTCTTTTAATATTTTAAATCTTGATTAATTCTGTTCAATATATACAAATGCATCCGGTCCTGGTGGAACTGCTTCAATCTCAGTATAATTTTCATATACTACTTTTCTTATTGAATAAAACTGGTAATACCCTGTTCCATTTGGTGCATTGAATTCCCAGCTCCAACCATCAGAACCATCTATGTCTGTACCGTATAATGTCCAGTTACTCCAAGAAGAGTTATCATATGAATGTCTATAAAAAAGATCTAATGATTCATCACCTTTTGATATTTCTACGTTACCATAAATGGTGAAAATGGATGTTTGATTAAAAGGAAAAATATCACAAACTTGTGATGGACCATAAACTGGTGGGAGATCATTATCAGGTACTTTACCTGCCCATGCTGCTACTCTTCTATAGATCCACCAGTTATAGTTATTTATAACTTTATCAATGCCTGTCCAATAGTGAAGCGCGTCAAAAAGATTATTTTTAGAAGTATCTTTTGTTTCTTCTATGTGACCACCCCACCAGACCCAGTCTTCCGGATGACCACCACATAATATTATTCTACCCTGGTTTTCATTTGGGTATATCTCCATGGTCATAAAAGGCATATTAGCACATTTTGTTTGTATTATTTTATTGGTCATTTTCCAGTCAGTTGCCTTAAACAGTGTAAATAAAATTTTATCAAAGATATTTCCCTCCATCTTTATTGTTTTAATAAAACCTTTTATAAAACCAAGTATACGACCAGTATATTTCCAAGCATGTATCTGTGTTGATTTGTTATCAGATATTTCCTCGTTTGGATAGTAAGCTATAACTTTAACGTTATTGCTTTGCTCAGGTATTATAAGTGCAGGTCCACCAGCCCAATGGATTCTTCGTGTATTTTCGTAGAGATCGCTAAATATAGGATTGTTCTTATCGACAATAACATCTAAACAACAACCACTAAAATAATGACTTTCGTTGTTTTCATCCCAACCTGAGAACCATACATAACCCGTTGATCCTATTTTTTCAGGATGGCCTGATAGCTGTGGAATAAAAATAAAATTGGCGTTTATATATGATTTCACTTGTGAGACATGCAGAGATCCTCTATCCATTTGTTTCTCGTAGATCGTCCTAGGACGATTACTTAAACCCGATGTCATAATAGTTGCAGCTGCGCAAGAACCAAAGTATCCGCCTCCATCTTTCACAAAATCAGCTACTTTATTTTTCCATATAAAATTTTTTATTCTATGTTGTGAAAGTTTCATTATCATTTGTGATGCTTCCATCCAACTAATTGTAAAAACCTCATAATTCTTTGTATTTAATTTACCTTTAAAAATAGCCTTATCATCCACTGCTGTTAAATTAAATCCATAAATTTTGTTTCCTACTTTCCATTGATATCCATAAAAAATATCTAAGTAATCCTGCATACCCTCTAAAAAGATATCACCCATTGAATATACAGCAATTCTTATTTCATTGATATCATCTGTAGTTTTTTCAATATCATCTTTATTAATTTGTTTAGAGGTTATAGGAATGGAACCAGTTAGCATCATTATTAATAAACAAATTGCAAGAATTTTTAATTTCATAATTAATATATATACCATACATTTTATATAAATTTTTCTATATAAATTTTGTAAAAATATTTCATTTATTTAAAATAAATCATAAATCTTTTTTATTAATTATCTTTTTATTATCTTATTATTCTTCATCCTCAATTTCATAAAAAAATGTTTATGATTGTTGATAATCAGAAATCAATTTTTCAAACCTTAAAAAGAAGTTAGATATTATAAATCAATAAGTTGAAAATAAAAAAAATAGTCATATTTTAATTATGCTAGGACACTAGGAAAAAATGTTTCCTCAACTAAATTTTCTTGTATACAACTGATAAATTTAATATGCTTATATCTATACATACTAAAATGAAAAACAGTTTTAATCCAAGGTAAATAGAGGTATCATGGTTATGCAGACAAAAGAAAAAAACAACCTAATTTTCGTTCGTCTCTTCCCAGATGAAAAACTGCATGAAAAACTTGTAGAAGCATGCAAAAAACATAGGGTTAAAACATCTGTGATAATTTCAGGTATAGGTCAACTTAAAAAATTTGAATTAGGTTATTTCAGAGAAAAAAACGTATATATAAAAGAAAAATTTGACAAACCATATGAACTTTTATCTTTGAATGGAACTATATGCAAACAAAAAGATGACTATTTAGTTCATCTGCATACTTGTCTGAGTGATGAAAACAAAAAAACAATTGGTGGTCATCTCTTTGAGGGAATTGTAGAGGTCACAAATGAGATAATCCTAATGAAAAGTGATATTGAGATCATTAGAAGACTTGAAGAAAAAACTGGTCTCAAAGGCATGTTTCTAGAGTAAAAGTATTTCTATTACAAAATAGATTACAATAACATAAAATTAAATTTAGGAGAATATGGGATGATATGGAAAAACTAGCTGAGATTACTGATAAGATCAAGGCGCTTAAAACCGCACGTGATATACTAAAAGAGGAGTACTCTGAGTCTGAGTTCCATAAAAAGAAAGAGGCTAACCCTCAGTCAATTGTTCCCCCTTCGCCCAAGGATGCTGAGATCTATAAACTTTTGACTGCTATACAACAACTTGATCATTACATAAAAAAATTCCAGGATAAACAGTTTGATTTGTTGAAAAAAGAGGAAAACGAATAAAAAAACTATGTCTTATAGTATGTTTCTTCTTAGACCAAAAAATGATCTAACTAGGACAACAACAGGTATTATCTCAAGTCTGCCTATCCACATGTTAAAAATAAGCATAACTTTTCCAACAGCTGACATAATAGGGTATTGCATATAATTAACATCGTTCAACTTACTAGTTATCCCAGTTGATAAACCCACGTTTCCCTGAGCAGATGATACTTCGAGGAACACATTACCAAGTGTCTCCTGTGGCAAAACCAGTGATATAACGATTACACCTGCCATGAGTAATATAACCCACATAAAAGAGATTATGGCTGCTTCATCTATGAAATCAATAACCTCTTCTTTTGATAATGGTTTACCACCAAATTTATGTACAAAAACCCTCCGAGGGGATGATATCGAGCGTTTTATCCTCCAGCTAACACCCTTGCTGAGAAGTATAGCTCTGAACAGTTTTATTCCACCAGCTGTTGAACCAGCTGCACCACCTACTATCATAGCCATAGCTAATATCAGTTTTGCAGACTCAGCCCAATTAGCTATATCAGCTGAACTAAAACCTGTGCATGTTAAAGCAGATACGAATTGGAAACCTGATTCTTTTAAAGCCAAAAGGAAGTTTTTTCCGTAATGAAGCGATGGAGTATTAAGGTTTATGAATGTGAGCAACAACACACCAAATATCAACAAAACAACCATAGCATGCAACTGGGTGTCAGAGAGAAACTTTTTTACACTACCTTTTAGTAGATTGAAGTGTGCTGTAAAGGAAATTGCCCCTATTATCATCAAAGCAACTAAAACAATTTGACTAGTTGTTCCAATACCCATCATGCTGTCATCGGTAACAGAAAAACCACCTGTAGCTAAAGCAGTCATACCATGGTTAAGCGACTGCCAAGGGTTCATACCACCAGTCGTAACCATCCCAACAACAATTAAGAGAGTTACACCAATTACTGTATATAAAGCAAATATCCACCACATCGTTCTAACAGTTTTTATAATAGATGGATGCGTCCTTTGTTCTCTACCCTCAGATTTATATAAACTATAGGAACCAACACCAGGTCTAGCAAGAATAGCAAGAGTCAAAATAATGACACCAACGCCACCAACCCACTGCATATACGTACGCCAAAACTGCAGCGTATAAGGTAAAAGACTTGGTTTACTAAACATGGTGAGACCTGTGCCAGTCCAACCAGACATACACTCAAAAAAGGCTGATAGAAAATCAGTTTTAACAATTAAAAGAAACGGGATGGTACTAACAACTGGTATAAGCAACCAACTCAAAGCAGCTGTAACCATAGCTGTCTTAAAATCAGCTTGTTCAGCTTTTTTAAAAATAAAATGAAGAGGCAAACCAACTAAAAAAAACACAGCAGAGGTAAGAAAAATAACACCAACACCAGTTCCCTCGTTGAAATAAATAGGCGCAGCTAAAGCAAAAAGAGTTATAGCACCCACAGTCATGAGTATATTACCCAAATCTCTGAGAACAGTCCGCAGATCACCCATATGCTTTTTACTTCTCCCTTAACCAACCTTAAACCAATACAAATAAGAGAACAACAATCAACTTAATATTTTTACTTATTTCTAATCTCTGCAATCCTCTCATCCAGCTCTTTCTTAAGAGTACTTGATATGTTCCTTTTTGTAAAAAAATCTGCTTTCGCAGCTGTAGCAACCTTAGAAGCAAGTATACGAGCTATTTTGCCCCTGTTTTCTTTAGGGGCTTTATTTATGAGTTGATGCTGAAATAACACACCATGCTTTGGCGGTCGACCCCCCTCTTTTTTAAATCTAAAAAGAGCTTTCTCAGCACCCAATAATTGTATGGTCGAGGATGGCATAACAGCAAGCCTGTTTAAACCTCCTGCTAATGATATCAAACGCGCACCAATAAGAGAACCAACTAGAGCAGTAACATTTGGGGCAATCTTATTCATGTCCTCATCTATCTGTTTTTCTAACCTTTTAATCTCTTTTTTGACATCGGAGAAAACGTTTTCGAAAGGTTTAATTTTCTTTGATGGAGTAGGAATCATCGACCAGCTCTCCATACGTTCAGATAAGAGATTTGACGTCTGTATAAGTTCATCAAGAGCATTTACCATCTGAATAACCTGTAAATCCTCTGATTTAAGTTTATCCCCAGTTTTTTCTTCTGTTAAAATCATCGAGGCTTCATGTAGTAGAGACTGCGGGAAACAAAAATCCTCTGGTTTGATGTCTATTTCTTTGAAAAAAGCGTCATCAGGATCGTAGTCCCCAATTGATTGCAATCTTTTTTCATTAACCTTTACCTTAACATTTTTTGTTATCTTTTTTTCCTCAGTTAGTATCTCGTTTTTGTCTATTTTTTTTAGTCTTTTAGCTAACTCTTTCTTGTCTTTGGGGAATAGAATACTTTTTTTTACCATGTTTTTATCGCAGAGGAACGTGCCGAACCATCTTGTTATAAGATACATTTCAATCAAGAATCGAAATAATATAGGGCTTAATTAAAGTTTTATAAAGAAAATTAATTTATATACTACCTTTTCTTTAAAGGTTAGGTGTCACCTTTGATTGATCTCACCACAAAAATCTCTTCTCTAAAACTTAAGAACCCTACTATTTTAGCATCTGGTATCATGGATGAAGACGTGGGTAGCATGAAACGGATTGCTGGTTCTGGTGCTGGTGCTATTGTTACTAAATCTATTGGTTTAAAACCCAGAGAGGGCTATCCAAATCCAACGATAGTTGAACTAGAATGTGGTGTTTTAAATGCAATGGGTTTACCTAGCCCAGGTATAAAAGAATATGGTGAAGAGATAAAAAATTTCAAGAAAATAAAAGTTCCTCTTATTGGTAGCATCTTTGGCTCAAATTCAAAAGAATTTGTAGAGCTAGGCAGAAAAATGCAGGAATATGGGACTGATGCTCTTGAGTTGAATATGAGCTGCCCGCATGCAAGAGGATACGGTTTGGAGATAGGCTCAGACCCTGTTTTAGTTAAAAAAATAACATATGATGTGAAACAATCAGTCGATATACCTGTTTTTGTAAAGCTTTCATCAAATGTATCTGATTTAAAAGATATTGCAAGGGCAGTGGAAAAAGGTGGTGCAGATGGCGTAGTTGCTATCAACACTGTGAAAGCAATGAAGATTAACCTAGAACTAAAGAAACCGGTGTTAGCCAACAAAATAGGTGGGTATTCTGGTAAAGCAATAAAACCTATTGGTGTACGTTGTGTTTATGAAATAGCTGAAACAGTTGATATACCAGTTATAGGTGTTGGTGGTATAACAACTGGAGAAGATGCATTGGAGTATATTATGGCTGGTGCATCAGCTGTACAAATCGGGACAGGGATATATTACAGGGATTTAGATGTTTTTAGAAAAATCTGCGGAGAAATAGAGGGATGGATGAAAAAACATGGTGTTAAAAGATTATCAGATTTAGTTGGAGTAGCACACATATGAATGGTCCGATGATTAAGAGTATAGTTGAATCTCGAATAGAAGCAAAAAACATCAAAACAATCTTGTTTGAATATCCCAATAAGATGATCCCTGGTCAGTTTTTTATGATTTGGATACCAGGGGTTGATGAGATACCTATGAGTGTATCATATATTGATAAAAAAATAAAGGGTATAACATTTAAGAAAGTTGGGGAAGCAACAGATGCGTTGTTCAAGCTTAAAAAAGGTGACAAAATCGGTGTGAGAGGACCTTATGGTAATGGTTTTAAGGTAAATGGTAAACGTATCCTTTTTGTTGGTGGTGGAACCGGTATTGGTATGCTCGCACCCGCTGTTGAAGAAGCTGCTCGTAAAAACATGTTATCTACGGTTGTGATTGGTGTGAAAAATAAAAACGAGTTGTTTTTTGAGGATAGATTCAGAGAATGTGGTGCAGAGGTTTATGTTTCAACAGATGATGGTTCAAAGGGCTACGAAGGGTTTGCATCAGATCTTGCCAAAAAAATTTTAAGTGAAAAAAGTTTTGACTCTGTTTTAACATGTGGCCCTGAGGTTATGATGAAAAAACTTTTAGACATAAGCAAAAACATACCTTTTCAGGCTTCGCTTGAACGATACATGAAATGTGGCATAGGCATCTGTGGCCAATGTTGTATAGGCGAGGGCCTCAGAGTTTGTAAAGATGGTCCTGTTTTTGATGGGGAAACATTGAAAAAAACTGAGGATTTTGGTGTTTATAAAAGAGATGCTGCTGGACGTAAAATAAAAGTTTAGATTATTTATTTTTTGGTGGAATAAATTATGGGCGTGTATTGTGGTGAAATAAACATAAAAACAAAAAAAGAAACAGACATAGTTGACATAACAGATGATGTACAAAAAATTGTTGATAAATCAGAAATTAAAAACGGCGTAGTCTGCATATTTGTACCAGGATCAACAGGGGCGGTTACCACAGCTGAGTACGAGCCTGGTTTAATGAAAGATTTACCGGATGCACTAGAAAGAGTTGCTCCTAAAAACATATATTACAAACATCATGAGACATGGCATGATGATAATGGTCATTCACATGTGCGTGCTAGTCTAATAGGCCCAAGTATAACTGTTCCAGTCATAGAGGGTAAGATAGTCCATGGTACATGGCAGCAAATCGTTTTCATAGAATTTGATACTAGACCAAGGAACAGAAGGCTAGTGGTTCAGGTCTTAGGGGAATAAAAAAAAGATTATCACCATTTGTTTTGATGAACCCTAGAAGCATCATACCTGTTTGCTGGAGGTTTTCTCTCTCCAGGGTAACCAATAGATATCAAAGAAAAGGGTATGATATATTCTGGGATGCTCAATAGTTTCCGCATACCATTCATTCTTTCTTCTCTCGGGTAAATACCTAACCATACGCCACCTAGTCCTTTTGCGTTAACAGCTATCAGTATGTTTTCTGTTGCTGCAGAACAATCTTGTATCCACATCTCCCCATGTTTATCCAAACGTTTATCGTTACAAACAAGTATAGCTGTTGATGCCTCGTTCAACATCTGTGCATGATTATGGAATGATGGTATTTCCTTCAAAATTTTTGGGTCGTTTATCAATATGAAATGCCAGGGTTGTTCGTTGCCAGCAGATGGGGCACTCATACCTGCCTCTAATAGTTCTTTTATCACTTCTTTTGGTATTGGTTTATTTATGTATTTTCTTATGCTTCTCCTAGAGAGAATAGCCTCTATTGCATCCATATATTTTTTTTCACCACCTGTTTTTATGAATCAATTCATTTGTTTGGATCCTACCTGTAGTTTCTATTTCACCTTTTGGGTAACCTATTGGGATGATTGCAACAGGTCTGACATATTCTGGTAGGTTTAGTATCTCAGATACCTTGTTTTCATCGAATGCGCCAACCCAACAAGCCCCTAAACCATAGTCTACAGCCAACAGTAGTATGTGTTCCACTGCGGCGGCAGCATCTTGTAGACAATATAGTTCTCTTCCTCTTTTACCATATGGGTTTATGCGGTTTAAATTTGCACAGACAACTATACTAACAGGAGCCTCAACAATAAAATCCTGGTTCAAAGCAGCGGCACATAGTCTTTTTTTGATCCCAGGGTCGTCTACCACTATGAATTCCCTTGCCTGCAGGTTACCAGCAGATGGCGCAAGGTTAGCATACTCTATAAGCTCATAAATCAGTCTTCCTGGTATCTTTTTATCTGAAAAACTCCTGACACTATGACGCGCTCTTATCACATCCTTGATATCCATATACATCAATCAGTTGATTAACATCTATTTCTTTAAAAACATTAACTCAACTACACAAATTAATATACAATCAATAATATGCGATCTACATCTTTATGATAAAAACCATATCCTTTGATTTAGACGACACATTGATAAAAAGAACATTCGCAGATGCAGTCTGGCTAAAGGGTCTACCAAAAATCTACGCACAAGAAAAAAACATAAAATTTGAAGAAGCAAAACAACACTTGCTGAAAGAATATGATAAGGTAACAGACAAAAAAACAGAATGGTATGACATAAGCTACTGGTTTGATAAATTCAACCTAAAACACAGCTGGAAAAAACTACTAGAAAACTACAAACATATCATCGAACCATACCCTGAAGTACCAGATGTTCTAAAAAGATTACACAAAAAATACGATCTCATAGTAATCTCAAACGCTAAAAAAGAGTTCATAGACATAGAACTAAAAGAATCAGGACTAAAAAAATATTTCACCCATGTTTTTTCATCAACATCTGATTTCCATAAAGTAAAAAAAATAGCAGAGTTCTACCTCATGATTTGCGATAAACTAAGAATCGAACCAAATGAAATGATACACATCGGGGACCACAAAGAATTCGATTATCAAATACCAAAAAAGGTTGGCATAAGATCCTTTTATCTAAAACGTGAAGGAAAAAACAAAGAAAAATTTACCGTTTCTAACCTATTGGAGTTTGAAAAAAGAATAAACGATGTTACGTAAAATCAAAACATATACTACTAGCTGTATCGCCACCATACAAAACATTTATTTTTTTACCAAGTGTAAAACCATATACAACAAGTTTAGCAGATTTGAATCTCTCAGATTTGTTGATTTCACCATTAACCAAAACAGTTTTTTCTTTCCAAAGATCAAATAAACCAAAACTAACATCTTTCTGTGATATCTTACTATTATTTTGGTCGTAGAGAGATAAAGAGATGCTTCTAACAAAGGCTAACCTTGGTTTCTGGATGTAAATAGTCGCATTCCATCTACATTCTTTGATGAAAACAGGATCATCCAGTTCATATAAGATTTCTTGTAGTGAGAGGATTTTACCAAAAGAAGCTTTCAAAGTATCTTTATTTGAAGAAGGCTTCTCCACTGATAGTTTCCCTTGGTTCAGATAAAATCTGTATTCCTTTGGGTAGAGCATTATTAGATGCAAAGCAGTCTCATAAGAGCCGTTGTTATCCTTAACGTTTAGGATAACAGAATAGATAAGTGGATATTCTATATCAAAATTGTTGTCAAAAACATAGGTGTGAGTAACAGTTGGTGTATCTGCGGTTTTGTTATCACCAAAGCTCCAGAAATATGATTCAATAGTGCCATCAGGATCATATGAACCTGTTGCAGTAAATTCTATTGGATCACCAAAAAAAGCTTCTTCAGGGCCCTTAATGATTGGTACTGGAAGCAGGTTCTGTGATTGATCTTTTTTATCATCTTGGTGGCCACTCCAGTTTATACAACCTGCTAATAATGATAAAAGAAATACTGTTGTTATTATAAACACTATTTTTTTGTTCACAGCAACCAACCAATATTTTCCAAACTAATAAATATATTTAAAAAACCATATATAAATCTTTGTTTACAACAGACACCACAAAAAACAGATTTCCTGTAACTATTGTAAAACAAAGTTATTATATATCAACGAGACACTATCATCAATAAATATTAATATATTAAAAACCTAATTGAAAAAAATTAATCGGGGGATTAATGCAAACTAAAAAATCAATAATAATTTACACAATGATACTGCTTTTATTATCATCAGCTTTAAGCATAAATGTTAACTCCCAACAAGCAACACCACCTTGGTGGGATAAAAACTGGTCATACAACCAAGAGATAAAAATTCCAATAGACACAAGTAACCCTTATGCAAAATCCCAGCCCATCGACATGTTCATCAACTTTGAAAAACCATGTTGGGCAAAAGACACCCTGAAACATTCAATACGTGTAGTTTGTTGGGATGGAAAACAATGGTATGAGCTAGAATCACAAATATACGACCTAAAATATTCTGGAACAAACTATGTTTGCAGATGCGGATTAGTTTTTCTAATACCTGATATAGCCAATGGAAACGAGAGATATTTTGTTTACTATGATGACGAAGAAAAACCATCCCCGAATTATGTGGACCATGTTAACATAAAGGATGCATACTACTATGTTGAACCTATTTCTGGGATCTCATTAGAAGTGGATTACTACAGGATAACTGAAGATGGTTATTGTGTTTACGCAGTTGGGCAAAAGGGACAGATAATGAACCGCAGGTTTGCTCAGACTATAGCAAAGATGAAATATGGTGTCAAAGAATTTGATGTAGAAATGATCGACCAAGGGGTATCATTTTATTTTTCTTATTTTAATGGGGTTAAGGACGAAGATGAGATATCCTCTGACCAAGTCCTTGTCTCTAAAGGTATCTGCGTAGATGGTAACTTGATGGTAGAGTTTGGAATCATCAGTGAATCCTCGGGGAAGGATCTACGCACCACAAACACATTTAAGTATTATTACTCGCCAGGTAGAGAAAAAAGAATTTATGTTCATGTGAAACATGAGGTTTTGAAAGACGGGGTTGTAACTGGGATAGTAGATGCTGATGGAACCTATGGTATGCTGGGGTCTTTAAAATCTAGGAGCGCTCGAATCAAAAAAATGGTTTTTGGGGATATTCTACCATATCTACATTTTTATGGAGAAGATGGTAACATAAGGGAATATCGTGTAAATACTAACCCAGAGAATAAAGAGAGAGAGTGGATAATATCATATAAGGATGACTGTGACCTTGGAGGTGATGCGTGGATATCTTATGATGAAGGAAAAAAGGGTAAGGTTCATGCAGTTATTTTTTCGTCTAATGAAAATATTGTTAAACATGGAACAAGCGAGAGAGATGGTATACAATTAAGAGTAAACACAAGGGAGTATCTTAGTATCGTTGGAACAGAAGTTGATTATGCTGCTATTGGTTTTGGTAGGAATTCATATGAAAAAGGTGGTAAGCATGATGTTAATATCCCTGGCGATCTGGTTGTAGAGTTTGATGCAGTGTTTTTTTCCTCAGATGATGGAGAGTATATGGATGTAGCTGAGGAAGCAAAGATTTGTCATGCACTCGCAGAAAACCGTCGTGGTGATGGTGGTTTTGAAGGTAGTGAAAACATATATGTTTTAACTGTAACACCGAGGTTAACAGGTAGGATTTTTTCTTGGCCTTTATTGTCAAATAAATTTAAGTTATTACCCTCTGTGGAGGTTGAACTTTATAGTGACAATATGTTTGTTTCATCTGGTAATGTATCAAAACCATTGATTGGTGCACCTAGGTTTAAATTCCCTAAATTATCACCAGGTGTTTATAGCATAAAGGTTTTTTTAAACAGCAGCAGAGGAGGACGTAGGTTTATTGGTTTTGATTCTGTGGAGCTCAATTGTGATCAATATGTTAACGTTTTTTGTATCTGGGAGAAAAATTTTAGGGTCACATATCATGATCAAAATGGTAACAGTATAAAAGATATGGATCTAAAAATTATTACTGGGAATAACACGGTTGTTTCTGAGAATATTACTGGGAATTCTGGTTCTGTGGATTTTGGTGTGCCGTATAGTTTGAAAAAAATGTATTACCTTAAGGCTTATTACAGGGGGTTTTTGGTATATGACAAAAATTTGTTGATGAAACAAAAAAACGTGGATGTAAATATTGAGGTTTATGATCTAAAAACGAAGATAAAAGATTCTCTTGGCATGGAGCCTGGTGTTGATGTTAGACCTGTGTTAACAAGTGATGAGATGATTGAGCCTGTTGAAATAACATCTGTTGAGTTATCACCAGGGGAATATGTTTTTGAAAAACTACCATGTGCAACCTATGAGCTTCAGATATCCTATGGTGGTTTTTTTGATAAAAAAACAATCAAAGTACCAGAAAATTTAGATTCTGTTGGTATGCAGTTCACTGCGATTTTTAACTTAAACCTTGAGCTGCTTAATTCAAGGGGAGAAAAAATAGATGATGCTGACAAAAAAATTGATATAATAAGAAGAGGAAAAACCGTTATCACTTCTGAAGTCTCAGATAAAAACTTTAAACTTCCACCGGGGGAGTACACGGTAAATGTTTTTTCAGATGATAAATTAGTTGCTACAAAAACCTTTAATTTAATTAGTGATAGAAAAGAAAAAATTGTAACAACAATTGAATCATTGATGCCAGCTGTTGTTACATTATCAGCGGTTGTATTCATTGCCGTGATTGTTGTATTTTTATTTATCAAAAAGATTTCATTGAACACTTTTTTGAAGCTAACAGCTATGGCTCTTATTTTGATTTCACTTATGCAACCCTGGTGGTATCTATTCGGTGAAAGTGATAACGGTGTTGTTAGCAAGTCTAGTGAAATGTTTTTGGTACCACAAATAATGATAGATAAGGTTGTTTATAAAAATACCCCGTTTTTAGATGTCGCAAATATACCTGATATGTTTACTACCCTTCTTGTGGTTTTATTGGTTGTTGTCTGCTCTGGTTTAATTATCCTTGGTTTAAGTTTCATTCCTAACATTGTTTTAAAAAGAAGATTCTCTCTAGCTCTGATAACATCTAGTATTATATTCTTGATGCTAGTGGTTATAGCTTTCTATTTCGGGATGAGTCTAATAACAGAGTTAACACTAGGTAGTTTAACAGGTGAGGGTATACTAGATGTAACATTACCAAATGGTAACGCAGTTTATATCCCATCAAAATGGGGTTTAGGTACTGGTTTCTACCTATGTATCGCTGCGGCATTAACAGCTATGTTTGCAGGTATCCTTGATTTTTTTAAGAAAGAGGGATGGCCCAAGAGATTTAAAAAATAAAAAAATTAGTACTCCAAAAAAAGTTTATATTAGCTTGACAATGTCACATTAACTTTTTTTGTATGATTTACAAGCTTTGCGACACTATTAAATCTTCATCCACTTTTTCGTCAGTGGATGGGATGATAGAATGAACTTTTCATTATCCGTAAAGGATATACGGGGATCACATGATAAACTTCAACGTTTCCATAATCGATATACCCTGCATTTTATAACGAAAACCAGAAATATGGTCAAACAATCATTTCAATATATCCAGGGTAAACTGCTGGGAACTGGAAGAGGTAACATGTGTTCATATGCATTAGATGTTCCTGATTGTAACAGTCAGTCCTTACAGCATTTTGTTTCAAATTCACCATGGAACCATCGACCGGTTCTTGACCACATTCAACGCGATGTCATTGAGTATGTTGGAGATAAAACCGATGGTTCAGTGCATATTGATGAATGTGGATTTCCGAAGCAAGGGACGGATTCAGTAGGTGT
>JARYMC010000028.1 GCA_029907305.1 Candidatus Thermoplasmatota archaeon | reverse complement strand
TCGAAGTTGCGGTTTACATGGTTAGCAACTTTTGGGTTTTATCCTTTTCTTGGCACATCCCATCTAATAGGAAAAAATGAATGTTTTTTTTTCTTTAATTATTTATTTCGGGATGAAGCCCCAAAAAGGAAAAATTTATACTGCTATAATTTCTTTTGCAACTAAAACAATAGGTCTACCAATAGTGGATTCATCTATTTTTAGAATACCTGTAAAACGATACTTTACCTTCTCAGATAGCGAGATATTAACATCAGAGTAATTCACTGGCAGGCGGATTGTATATTCCGTCAAAGAAGAACCAGAAGGTATTATAATTTTTGTGATAAAACCTCTACCCTCAGCAACCTCATGATAAAAGTATCCAGCAACAGTTATAGTTTTACCAATATATTTGTCGCTATCTCTCAAAACATCATCTGGGGAAAGTACAGCAATCTGCTCATGTTCAGAGCTGGTTAACAGAAAATATGTAGCTATACATATAATTACAACTAACAAAGCTATTATAACAACCCATAGAATTTGTTTAGGATTAAATGCACTCATAACAACCCAAACTACTACTATTGAATAATAAACCTGTTTAAAACTCTATCCTTCTAAACTTATACCATATGTTTTTTCAGGGTTCTCTTTGTGTATCTCATAAGCCTGGTTCTCAGACAGTAAACCTTTTTTGATTAACTCAAACGTTCTTTTAGGAACAGTTTTTGGACTTAGTACAACCCCTGGTCGCCTAGGATCATCTATATAATCAGTCTCCATCATAAAACGTGTACCATCCAATAGGGAACTAACCACGTTTTTTTCACTAGCTAAAACAGATGGCATAAGACCATAGTTATCCTCAAATTTTATCAACGGTGGAGAATAATGCTTAACAATCATATGTGCTGGCAAACCAGCTTTTCTACCCATCTCCACTAGTTCCCTACATAGATCAGGTGTAGTACTCTCAGTATGTAACACAACAGGGACACCAGCTTCCTTAGCCTTTTGCATACCATAAAAAAGAATCTCATTTGAATCAACTAAAACTTCTTCATCAACTGGGAAATGAGGCCTACCTATCTCACCAATTGCTATACACCGATGATCAAGACATAGATCAGCTGCAATATCCATACCATCTCTCATTATCTTAATAGCCTGCTCTCTACCAAAAACCTGCCTCAGTTTAATGTAATCAACAGGATAAGGACCAACAGTAGCAAAAACACCGATATCAACAGCGGAACAAATTATTTTAACCATCTCCAAAGTCTCCAGATAATATGATTCATAGCTTTTTTCTTTCACAACAATATCAACCATCGGCAACTGACATAAAACAAAATGAGTACCACCTGCTTTTTTTAAAATCCTTAACAGCATCTAAAAACCTGCCATCACGCCTCAGGTGAAGATGATTATCAAACACTATCAAATAAAACCAACTCCAAAAAGACTATTTATTAACATGTTTATAAAACAAACTATCACACTATAGTTGATACTCAAAATGTTCTTTTTTAACCCCTTTTTTGACAAACTCTCCAACAATCTGAGCGAGTCGCCAACCAAAATAACTCATAAAAAAAGTAAAAAAACCCATAAGACTATAAACAAATATATCCTTTATAAATTCAAAAAACTGCTGCATAAACAAGATAAACAAACCCAAAACAACATATATAGATACAAGCAAAAAAACCCATCTAAGATTAATAGACGGAAACTTTCTGATTTTATTAACTTTCAAAACATGTCTACTACTAGGAAATACACTCAACGAATAACCTAAGAAACTGGGTTTCTTCTTCGTAAAAATTTTTGATAACCCATTCTTACTGATTTTTCTCCTCAGCACATTTCCTCTCCTGGAAATATTATTCTCGAGTGATCCCAAAACAAACATATTTTAAGTAAGTATAAAAAGCTAATTCGCAGATAATTATGCAGCTATATTGCACATGATTATGCAAATGCAGGAACAAAAAAATATGTATTTTCAAAAGATTTAATAAGCAAATATCAGTTTAATATAACGAACGATGGTGAAAGGAGAGTTCATAGAAGAGGATAATTCAGTTAATTTTATCAAAGAACAAAAAATAAAAGAACAGCTTTTAGACGAAGCATTTAAAAAAGCTGAAATCAAACGTGGAGTTAGACAACCTGATTATAAAAAAAGTAAAAAAACAACCTATGAAAAAAATTTCCCAAAATTATTTATTTTATTAATTCTTGCCGCGATGATCCTTTGGATATGTATCAATTACGTGCCATGGGGATACATTAAATACGATACAGGCAGCTCAAAAATGGAGTTATCTATAAACAGAGATTTTATTTTATATAACGGAAGTGAAAAAACCACTGATACCAATGTAAGCAATGATATCACAAATTTATTTTCCAAATCATATTACCTAGGTTTATCAACTGATGATTTCAGTTCTGCATCACAATTAGCAGAAAACAGCGTTATAGCTCTAATTATACTAGGTATACTTATCACGATATTTTGGGCAATAGATAAACTATTTAATTTTTCAGCTGAGATATTTATCACCATCCATTTTGTTATAGCCGCAATTGTCATTGTTCCATGCATGTTTATTGTTTTATCTGCAGCAAAATTCATAGGAGCACAGATTCTATTATATTACAACATCCATTTTATTACAGCTAAAATACTAACAGTCACTTTTCCCGCAGCTTTCGCTTTAATCACTCTAGGGTTTATAGTTATTAGAATAATGTTCACAGTCATCGGAATGGATTTTAAAGAAATGCAAAAACTGCTAAAAACCAATGTCACAGACACAATAACCCCTAGATATGGTGAATAGAAGATGACAGAAATATTTGTTGCAAGAATCAGAAAAATCACAAGCCTAATTTTGATATCTAGTATAGTTAGCTTAACTTTAATTTCGATTTTACCTTGTTTTGCAGAAGATATCGCTGGAGAAGTATTATATTATAATATAGATGCAATCAAAAACAAAAATCATACTCTACTATATAATTTGAACCTTATTGTTATCTGCAACTGGATTTTGATAGTATTTTCTCTTCTCTCACTTACTGGTACACTTCTCATTGTTTCTAAGAAATATTTGAATGTAGCAAAAATTATGATGCTGATGGTTTGTGCAAACATAATATTTAGTGCTTTATCTGTAATTTTTAGTTGGATCGTAATAAAAGATACAGGTGAGATAAGTGGGGCGCGAACACCATTTATCTTAAGTGGTATATTGCTAAACTATCAATACCTTCCATTGGTTTCATCCGCTATTTCTTTATTTGGGTCTGTGTTATATTTGATATTTGTTCCAAATTTTTATTTTAAGTATTTTAGTGAGTTAAGAAAGCAGAAAAAAATTGAGGAAAAACATTTTGAGGAAAAAAAGGTGCCAGCAAAGCCACTTATAGAAGAAAAAGTTTTTGTCAAAAAACCATCTCCAGAAAAAGTTACATCAGTTCCACCACCGCAACCATTTGTCTCCACAGAAAAAGAGTCATTTGAAGGTTATATACAGGAGGATCATGCTGATTCAGATCTATACCCCGCACCTGAGCGAAGGTTACAAACAAAAAAAGATTTGCTACCAGACGAAAAACCTGCTGACACAAAGATGCTATATGAGAAGACGTTTGAACAAGAAATAGAACCAGATATTGCAAAGCAAGAAGAGTATCCTGAAAAAAA
This sequence comes from Candidatus Thermoplasmatota archaeon, assembly GCA_029907305.1. NCBI lineage: Archaea > Methanobacteriati > Thermoplasmatota > Thermoplasmatota archaeon. Next base: position 10,733 of record JARYMC010000028.1, on the reverse strand, counting down.
GGAGCAAGAGATTCCATCTCCATTTGAAAAAGCTTTGTCATCTTCCATCGAAAAAAGGCGTACTGGTGCAAATAAAGTTGAGGAGTTTTTTGAACAACCGCCTTTAAAGAAAAAGTTAACGGTTAGATGTCCTGAGTGTAAAAACATTTTTACTGTTGAGAAAGAGGAAGGAGTTTTTGAGATTAAAATTGAGTGCCCTAAGTGTGGTAGAAAGGGTGTGATAAAACAATAAAAAAAAAAAGATTTAGACGTCGGCCACTATTCTTATCACATCACCGTCTTTTAGTTTGTAATCAGATCCTATAATGCGATGTGTTCTAGCATCTATTGCTCTGATGAAATGGTCCCCTATGTCGGTATGAACCTTGTATGCTAGGTCCTTTGCTGTACTTCCACGTGGCATTAGATGTGCATCTGGTAGAATACGCCCTTGTTTATCTGATAGATGTGTCTCGTCCTCAACAGGGTAAACAACGATTAAATCCAGCATTTTAACAGCTTCTTCTATACATTTTTGTATACCTGTGGACCCATATTTTTTAAGAACATGGGTTTTAATATATTCTAGTGCTTTTAGTTGTTTTTCAGTTAACTCCTGTTCTTTTATTATCTTGAAATCACTACTACCTGGGCTGTACTCGATAAAACCTTTTTTTGCTGCATTGTTCAATGCCAACTCAGATTCAGCGCTAGTAGGAACAACAATATATCCTTCTTTCCTTAGTTCTTCTGCTTTCGCCATAAGATTGTCAGGTGCTATATCACATTTGTTGAATGCTATCAACATAGGTTTACTGATTTTTCTTATATACTCTGAGAGTTTTAGTAAATCCTCATCACTCCAAGTGGAAGGCTTCTCCATATTTAGGCTGGTTGTTTTAATAGCGTTATGTATGTGTTCTTCTTTTACCATTAAACCAGTTAGTTTCTCTGCTAGCATCTTATCTATTTTTTTGCCTTCTAGCTCACATCGTCTAGCTATATCCTCCCAGCTTTTTTTAATAATACCCATCAACCAGTATGTTATCTCTTTTCCAAGAAACTCTACATCATGTATTGGATCATATTTACCAGGGGCGCATATGTTTCCTTCTTCATCAGTGCAACCAGAGGCATCCACAATCTGAATAAGAGCATGAGCCTGCCTGAGATCATCAAGAAACTTGTTCCCTAAACCACGGCCCTTATGGGCATCTGGTACTAGGCCTGCTACATCTATAGCCTCAATTGGTACGAACCTAGTCCCATTTATACATTTGGAGTTATGAGGCGTACATTTTACGTTAAAATCTCTGCATGGACATGGTCTACGTACATACATCACACCATGGTTAGCATCTATTGTTGTAAAAGGATAGTTTGCGATCTCTGCATGGGCGTCTGTAGCAGCGTTAAAAAAAGTGGATTTCCCTACATTGGGTTTTCCAACTATACCTATCTGCATGCCCATAATTTCTAACCTATTCCAGTATCTTATCTATCTCATCTACAATATCTGCATTCTTTTCGTATCTTTCAATCTTTTCCTTAATATCAACTCCTATATCGGCAGTGAAAGAAACCCCGTTTTTAGCTAGCAAGGTGCCATTTACAGATGCGGTTTTAGATAGAAATATTTTATCTGCAGACACATCTCCTGCGACACATGTTTTTTCATCAATCTTTATTTCACCATTTGTGTCTATGTTCCCGTGGACAACAACATTTTTACCACAATAAACATCTCCAACAGATTTAAGTGAACCATACACCACAGAGTTATCTCCAATGAAAATATTCCCCTTCACATTGTAGTTCCCCAGAATTTTGCATGTTTTCCCTATGTACAGGTTATTGTCTACACTAGATTTCTGGGTACCAATAACCGAGTCGTTTGGTAAAAAAAGAAACACCTCTGATATCGGTATGGTTTTTACTTCGTTTTCTTCAAGCTCTTTTAGTATCCTCTCGATTTCCTCACTACGACCCATTTTCAAAAGCTGCAAAAGATATATAAAAATATATATAACAATTGGTATCGGGTTACGAATATTTATCCAACCCTTCGCCTCAAAACCCTTCTCAATCTCAACATTATCACCAACATCAAGATCACCCTTCAAAGAAAGCTTACCATTTATCCTAGTCTTCTCACCAATAAAAACATTACCACCACTAATAACATCCCCACCTATACTAGAAAAGATGTCAACCCGGATATCACCACCAGCCTCCAAACCACCCTCGATTATAGCATGTTCACCAACAAAAATCCTACCATCTGTCTTAACACCAAACTGAACCTTACACCTATCACCAATTACAACATCACCATTTGTAACTATAAAAAGCTCCTCAAACCTTGTCTTATCAGGGATAATAAAAGTCTTCCTATCAAAAACCATATCTCATCAACCATATAACCAATTGTGTTATAAATGCAACGACACCTACGTCACAAAAACATAAAATTATTCTGTTAACCACTCCTCATCAATCCGCTTATACTCTGCTAATTCCTTAGGCTTAAACCACAGGTTTATCTCAAACTCAGCAGTCTCAGGACCATCTGAACCATGAACAATATTACGACCAATAAACTGACCAAAATCACCACGTATAGTACCCATCTCAGCCTTCAAAGGATCGGTCTTACCCATCATACCCCTAACCATCTCAATAACATTATCACCCTCCAAAACCATGGCAACAACAGGAGAAGAAGTGATGTATTTAACAGTAGGTTCAAAAAAAGGTTTACCCCTATGGACACCATAATGTTTCTCAGCAAGATCCCTGCTCACAGAAACAAGCTTCATAGCAACAATTTTAATACCTTTTTTTTCAAAACGACTAATAATCTCACCAACGAGACCACGCTGTACACCATCAGGCTTAATCATCACAAACGTTCTCTCTTTTACCATAACAATTTCACCTTTTGATGGGTTGAGATATACATGCCCTTTATAGAATTAACGTTTTTAGGATAAAGATTGAGCAAACAAATACAAAATGAAAGTAGATAGGTTAAAAATCATATGCGCAGTTATTGCAGAATAAAGATTCTTTGTTTTAACAACGATAAAACCTAAAAAAACACCCATAATCACAGGCATAACAACAGGATAAATTTTACCATATGATATATGAGCTAATCCAAATAACACAGCTGTAATAAAAATAGCTATCATATCGCCAGCAACCAAACCGATTTTTTCAAATAAAAAACCCCTAAAAAATATTTCTTCACTAATTGATTGAAAAATAATCACAAAAAACATAGAAGCAACAGATAGGTTACTTGCTAATTCTTTAATATTTGATAGATTCTCTTCGCTAATTTTTGTACCATAATAAAGTATCATACCTATCGCAAAAACTATGACAAACATAATAATAGCTGCTAATATGCCCCATAAAAAAGCAGAATCTATCCCCTCCCATCTAAGTTTCAGATGATTAAACATATCCCTTATAGAATATCTATTTACAAGTATATACCACACAAACGGGGCACCAACAAATATTAAAACCGTAATAGTTGAACTAAATAATATCATAGTTTCTGTAAGTTTCATCGTATCCACAGTAGGAAAATAACCCAAAAAAGACAAAACCGGTAAAACATATAAAATAGAAAAAATAAATATCATCACGAGCAGAGCAAAAACATGAGTAGGTTTTTTAATACTGAAATCCATCGAATGTTGTTATCACATGATATTTGATAAAAGTTTTTAAATATTTGAGTATGTTACCAAAAAAACATTGGGCCTGTGGGGTAGCTTGGTCGATCCTTTTAGCTTTGGGAGCTAGAGACCCCGATTCAAATTCGGGCAGGCCCACTACCATTATCCCATTTCTTATGCAACACTAGTTTTATAGGAATATTTTTAATACCAAAACAGATTTGTATATGCAAGTATATACGCAGGCAGATGGGATGAAACAAAAAACTCTAGTTATAATATTAATAACTCTATTATCTATTAACTGCATTTATTCTCTTATTAGCACCAACAACTGTACGGCTGACATTTTACCAAAATTTTATGTAGATGATGACTACGACAGCTCTACACCAGGTTGGCATATTGATCATTTTAATAAAATACAAGACGCAATCAATAATGCATCTGCTGGAGATAGAATAATAGTATACCGTGGTACATATGACGAAAAACTGACAATAAACAAAAAACTGGATGTATTTGGTGAAAGCAGAGACATAGTGATAATTAACTGGGGTGGTTCAGGCGATGTAATAACAATTAATACACAATATGTAAACATAAGTCACTTCACCATCAAAAACAGTGGCAGTAACAAAGGCAATGCTATAGTAAAAATAAACTATGGTAATTCAATAATCACAGATAACATAATATCAGACGGAAAAATAGGAATTTTTGTCAATAATAGTAATAATAATCTAATATATGACAATATAATAACAAACAATGATGGCGATGGTATTCAATTAAAACAATCAAACAATAATGATATAACCTACAACAATATAACAAACAACTCAAATGGTATATTCTTTTATAGTTCGTCTAGTAACACAATTGAAAACAATGTTATACAAGATAACAGCGATAATGGTGTTTTCTTAAGTCAAACAAGCAACGATAACACCATCATGTACAACAATATATCTGGAAATAGCCGAAATGGCATATACCTACATGATCATTGTGATTACACAAAAAAAATATCAAATAATCAAATCTACAGCAACGGTGACAGTGGGATAAGAATAGAAAACTCAAGCTTTACATTCGAGATTAGTAATAACATCATCGTTAGCAACACTAATTATGGGATCATGATAGTAGGTTCAAGCAATAAAATCCAAACGAATATTGTTGAGTTCAACAAAAAACACGGTATATTTCTATTTGCTGATGATAACAATACCATCTCAGATAATATCATAAATGGAAACACTTACGATGGAATAAGACTATATAATTCCACAGACGACACAATATATGGAAACAAGATCTACGCCAATTCAGGATATGGGGTGTACATGGATTTTTTCACCACATCAAATTTGGTTTACAACAACTTATTCTATGACAATACACACAATGCATATGATACAAGTATAAGTCGTAATAACAGTTGGTATAAACAAAAAACCACGGGAACAAACATATTACAACAAACCTATATCGGTGGCAACTACTGGGACGACTACACTGGAAGCGACAATGATATTGACGGCTTTGGGGATACACCCTACATAATACATGGAAACAACAAAGATGAACTCCCAATCGTAGACACTACTGCCCCTATGATAACAAGCGTAGAAGCAAAACCATCTTCAGTAAAAACAGGAGGCTACATATACATATCAGCTATAGTTACAGACAATTCACAAGAAGTATCTGCTGTTTACCTAAACATAACAAAACCAGATGGAAAAACAATAGGGTTTCCAATAACACAAAACAAAACAGGAACAACATACTATTGCAATAAAGCCTACGCAGCTGTTGGGACATACAAATTCTACATTAAAGCAAAAGATGCAAGAAATAACTGGAAATCTACATCCACCTCCCAAGAATATTTTGAGATAATAGAAGGAACACCACCAACTGTAACAGATAAATCCCCAACTACAGGCTCACCAGGTAATAAATACACTTTTAATGCGTCTGTAAAAGACGATAGCGATGATCCATCAAATCTCACAGTTAAGGTTTGTTGGAACCATGGGACTCTTGGTGGCACACAGGTTCTAAAAAACACAAATGGTAACTATTTTGTTTTAGATGTAACACTAGATAAAACCCTTAGCAAAATGAGTTATTATTTCATAGCAAACGATACATCAGGTAATATAGTCCAGACAGCTAGAAAAAACGTAACAATGATAGACAAAGAGCCGCCAGAGATATCAATAAATAAATATGGTCAATCTTTCGCTGCTCTGCCAAACAGTTACACGTATGAGGCGACGATAACTGATAACCATGAGGTATCAAAAGTTACTATAGAGTACTGGTATGAAGGCAGCGAACATGTAACTGTTGATATGGACAAAGAAGATGAAAACAATTACAAAAAAATTATAATACCCCCTGGTGCACCAAGTCAATTATACTGTGTTATTTATGCAACAGATGTATCTGGGAACAAAAATGATACAAAAAGACCGTTTGCAGATGCAAATGGTCCATATCATGGGGTTGTAGCAAGTGAGATAACCTTCAACGGAACAGGTAGTTTCGACCTCGATGGTAGTATTGTAAGTTACAGCTGGAGTTTTGGAGATGGCACTACTGGAACTGGAGTATCACCTAAACATACATATTCAACAAACGGCAATTATACTGTCACACTAACAGTAACAGATAACGAGGGTAAAACAGGTTCTGATACAACCTACGTGAATATCTCTGAGTTCATTCAGACTAAAACAACCCCTGAAATACTCGAGTATCTGAATAATAAATACAGTATCAACCTCACTGAACTATTTTATAGCTTTGACTCAGATGGAGATGGTGTCCAAGATGGGTTCTATGACCCAAACGATGTGTTAAAATCAACGCACACAGGCCGTATAAACATAAGTGGAGACATCTGTTTCCTGATATCAATCAATGATACAATAATACCAGAGTTTATATGGAATATCACAGAAAACAAAATCGTACTGGTATCACATGTTTCATGTTCTATCATAGATGTTATTGAAGATAAAGATGAGGATAGTGCAACTGTGAAAGTGAAAGCCCAGAAGACAAATGGATGGATCTTTTTTGATGTAGAAGACAAATTCCCTAAAGCTACGCAACTTGTTGTGAAAAAGAATGATGTTTTGATAAATTCAGATCGTTTTTGGAGGAAAAACAACAAAGTTTGTGTTTTGGATGATCCTGAAACAGAATACCAGTTGATATACAATGATATTACTCCTCCTACTCCTGGTTTAGATCACGCTGTTTTTATTCCTCCATCTGGTAGTAGAATTAGCAAAGACAACCCTAACATAACTATCTCCTATGCTAGTCCAGTTGAGATTGTATATGTAGATTTTTACAACATCAATTCTCTGGAAGGGATCACTACAGGTGATGGTAATCTAATTTTGTTTACCGATGACAACAAGACTTTCAGTTTTACTCCTCCTGGTACTCTTGAGAGCGGTAATTATAGGCTTGATGTACTTGTAAAAGACCAAAATAATAATAGGGTTGGTGACACCGCTTATTACACGTTCGTTTCTTATATAGTGAGTGAAGAGGGGATTAAATTTTCGTGGTTATGGATAGCACTATTCGGTGGAGTGGCTATAGCATTTGCGGTGTTATTGTTTTTTGCTTTTAAATATAAACTTTTTAAAGTTGAGAGTTTTATTTATGTTAGGAACAAGAAGATACTGCCTTTCTTTAAACCAGTGATATTTGGTCCATTTACTCTGGATATAGATGATAAGAGGGTTAGTAAAGCTGAGTTTTATGTAAATGGTAAACTTAAGGATACAGTTACAAAGGAGCCGTTTACGATGAAATGGGATGAAAAAGCGTTTATGAAACAAACTATCGAGGCTAAGGTTTATGATGAGTATGGTAACAGTAGCACTACTGGTGAGATGACCTTTTTTGTTTTTAATTTACCCAAGTTTTTTAAATAAGTTTTTATAAGTTTTTTGTTGTGAAAAAAATAACAAGTTTTATTTTATCTGCTGTATTATTTGAATACATGCATGTTCATTGTATATATGGTCGTAATTTTGATTCAAATATTTATGTTATAACTGGTGAGAAAACGACTATTATTGATTGTGGCACAGGTTTGAACAATGAATGGGTTGTCAGAGAAGTTAAAAAATTAGTTGATCCTGTTTCTATAAAACAGATTATCATCACACATGAACATTTTGATCATTGCGGCGGTGTTAGGAAATTGTTTGAGTTAACAGAAAGCAAAGCAAAAATCATGGCCCATAAAGAGGCATCTGATAAAATAGAGCGTGGTGAAAGTGATTTTGCGAAGATGCTTGGTGGTGTGATGCCTAAGATGCCAGTTGATGTCAAATTAAAAGATGGAGATACTGTTATTGTTGGTGATGAAAAATTTGAGGTTCTTCATACGCCTGGTCATACGCCTGGTAGCATGTGCTTGTATAGTAAAGCAAGTAAGACTTTGATTTCTGGTGACACTATTTTTTCTGGTGGCTGGTTTGGTAGATATGATTTCCCTAGTGGAGACAAGCATCTTTTGAGGCAGTCTATTGAGCGCTTGGCTAAGCTTGATGTCGTTAATCTTTACCCTGGTCATGAGCCTATAGTTGAGGGTGATGGTAGGAAACATATGATGATGGTTTTGGAGAATATAAGGAGCGACTTGTTATGGTTATGCCTAGTCCAAGGAATATTCTAAATGGTTTGAAGTGGAGAGAAGGTTTTGATTTGGCCAAGGCTGAGATATGGTATGTTCATAGAGGGGCACCAAATGATACTAAGATCATCTCTGGCAGTGATATTGTAGCGCTTGAGAGATCATTTATGCATACTGTTAATGCCATGATACCATATCATAGGATCTTAAAAATTGTTTATGATGGAAAGATTATTTTTGAGCGGAGACACTAAAAAGGGCATTGTTGTTAATAAACCAGCAAATTAATTATCAGTAAAATTTATATATTAAAAGTCATATAAATCTTATGGGTGAAGGATGAACAAGCAACAAAAATGCCCAAAATGCGGGGAATTAATGAAATACATACCAATAAAAAGACTTGATTCAATATTAATGATAGAGTTGTACTGCGACAGATGCGAAGAATCAATAACCATGTACCCTGATAGCGGCAAAATAAAATTTGAACAAGCAAAATTTTTCTAAAACAACATCAACACAATATCATAGGATATGTTTTTATTACACCAAAATATTCACAACAAAGTAGACTATGAAAATTATACCGGTTGCATCAGACTCACTTGGCGTAAGATCAATGGCAACATACATTGAAACAAAAGATTGCAAGATTTTCATAGACCCATCAGCAGCACTTGGACCTAATAGATATGGCCTCCCACCAGCTCAAAAAGAACTAGAAGCACTATATAAAACAAAAAAGAAAATCGCAGAAATAGCAAAAGAATGTGATATCATAGTAATATCCCATTATCATTTTGATCATTACGACCCAGATGAAGATTTTTACAAAAACAAAAAAGTTTTTGCCAAAGATATATCAAACAATATCAATAAATCCCAGAAGGAAAGAGGAACTGATTTCAAAAAAATAGTTGAAAACAAATGTGATTTAATATACTGTGACAACTCAGAACATAAAATTGGCAGCACAAAAATTATTTTTTCTCAGCCTTTTTTCCATGGACCTGAAAAAGTGGCACTAGGTTATGTGTTGATGACAACAATCTATGATGGCAAAAAAAGAATAACACATTCATCCGATGTTCAAGGACCTGTAACAAAAGACGCAAAGGATTACATAATTGAACAGAAACCTGATCTACTCATCATGGATGGTCCACCAACTATTTTTCTAGGCTGGAAGTTTAGTAAAAAAAACCTTGAGGATGCATCAAACAATCTTGTAGAGATAATAGAAAAAACTGGATGCGATGTTATCCTAGATCATCATCTATTAAGAGATCTGAAATATAAAGAGGTTTTTCCTAAACCATATGAAAAAGGTGGCATGAGGGTAAAAACTTTCGCAGAATATTTAGGTAAAGAAAACAATACCCTTGAGGCACATAGGAAAGAGCTATGGGGTAAATAACATGGGTTTAATCGAGAGATTAGAGAAAAATATTGCTAAGCTGGAAAAAAGAATAGCAAAAGAAGAGATGAGGATCACAGACCTGCAGTTAAAATGTGATAGTAAAAAAATAACAAAAGCTGATTTTACTATAAAAAAGAAGCTTATCGAAGAAAGAATCAATGGTATGAAATCAAGAATCCGTATCCTCCAAGGTGGTATAGTTAGAGAGAAACAAAACCTAGAGAAAAAAGCTGAGGAGAAAAAAAAGAAGGAAGAAGAAAAACTTAAGAAAAAAGAAGAGAAAGAAAAGAAGAAAGAAGAAAAAATTGAGAAAAAATAGTGTTAGATATCAAAAGGAAAAAAAAATAGGTTATGTCCATTGTTATTATGAGTGGAGACATCACCCAGGTTCGTTGTGATGCTATTGTTAATCCTGCTAATTCTTATGGCTACATGGGCGGGGGTGTTGCAGGTACAATAAAACGCGTTGGTGGTATACAGATCGAGAGAGAAGCTGTTTCTAAAGCACCGATAAAAGTTGGTGAAGCAGTTGCAACAACAGCAGGTAACCTACCATGTAAATACGTTATACATGCACCAACGATGAAACAACCAGCTACGAAAATTGGTTTAGAAAACGTAAAACTTGCAACACAAGCAGCCTTAGATCTTGCTGTGAAACTAAACATCAAAAGTATTGCTATACCTGGTATGGGTACTGGTGTTGGTGGTGTGCCAGCAGATAATGCTGCTAAGGCTATAGTAAGTATCACAAAAAAATTTGAGAATAAGTTTGAAAAAATAGTTTTAATAGATAGAAACGATGAGATGGTAGAATCATTTAAAAAAATTCTATGAATGAACCAAAAATACTGTGAATGGAAATAAACAAAAAAATTTTTATCTAACTTGACAATGTCACATTATGAATAGCCTATCTCAATTTACCCCCTCATTATTCAACCATCTTCAATTTTAACAT